>NZ_CAWPNJ010000002.1:0-217182 GCF_963889195.1 Calothrix sp. FACHB-168 | reverse complement strand
GGGGAGGTAAGACCAACGATGGGGCGAAAGTCTCACCTGCGGCACTCGCCTGTGAGTACAGAAGCTCAGGGTGTAGCGAAGCGAAACCCTGAGTAGTTCACCAATTAGGACTATGCTCACACCTGTTGGTGTAGAGACGGAAATTATATATAACGACGACAAAGAAGAATATCGGCTGGGGTTTGATTGTGAACGCTAGGAAACTAACAAATATCCCCAGTTAGCTAAGACTGCTGGAGCAGATGCTTGATCATATTGTCTTTGACCATTAACTGTCGTAGCACCTCTAACAGCAATTTTTGCGATTCTTCCTGGTCTAACCCCTTAATTTGCTCTTCGTAAACCTTGAGGTTGAATTTCTGCTCTAAGTTAAGCTCCATCGGAATATCCATAGTTTTTACTCTCCGGTGTTTGGCAACATTAGCTCGATTTATTCCCTGGAATCTATATTAACAAAAGTTACACATACTTGACAATTGTACATTTTTATCAATTTGCCTATATTGGCGTTAATCAACAAATGCCTTGAGGCACTTGTTCTGTTTCTGTTCCAGAGTTCTTGTAATCAACGTACACTTTGTCAGAGGTTTGAGTCCTCTATCGATTGGGGGTAAGGCTGGGTAGAGATTTGCATCCAGGATTCTCAGCCAAAAGATAGCGATCGCCATCTCTCAAGCTGTGGGTATAAATTTTATCTGTAAAAAATTACACCAAATAAGCTATTTTGCTTTGAAGTTGCATAATCCATCGTCAGGGCGGTTGACTGTTAATAGCCCTTATTAGTAGTTATGCAATTTAGACGCACATTAGCTGATTATTTTGGTGCAAAAACCACATTAATTGAAAATAGCAGAAAATTCTTAATGTCAAAGAATTTTCTGCTATAAAAACACAATCATCCTGAAAGTATCAACTCTAAAAGTCTTGTTTCAATTTTGTCTGAAGTGACTTTTTTTAGTTTTAACAAACCAGGTAGAAACAACTTACCTTGGAGAATTAAGCAGGCATAGCAGCCGACTGAGTAAGACCTACAGCTTCAGCATATTTCAAGTAGGTTTCAACAGAAGCGATAACGATGCGAGCTTCGATAGCTAGTAATTCAATACCTACTAAAGAAACACGTACCCAAGCGTCTACAACAATACCTTTGTCTAAAATGCGGTCAATAACTTCTGCCAAGCTTGAAGAAGAATTAGTTTTTTCGACTGCCATTGTATTTACCTTAACTCATTGTTGATTGTTGTCTTTAACGAAGTTTTTGTCTTCGCTTTCGACTAAATTTATATTAAACATACTTTCCTAAGATGTAAATATTTCTCTTGCATAAAAATGTAAATAAATAATCAGGTAAAAGCGTTTTATTCAGAGAAATGATTGTCTTGAATGTTTGATTTGTATATTTTAAGTTTATTTGTTTATTTAGCCCCTAGCTTGGATGCTGAATCTGTTTATTTTTGTCAACTTTAATGTATTTTTTAAATTTAGATATTTTCATTTACAATCAAGTATAAATATGAGTTAAAAACTTGAAAATATCTAGACATTCATTAATTTAAATGCTAATAATGCCTTGATAAAACTCAGGTTGTAAATCAAGTAATTATACGGTTGAAAAATCTTGGTTTATTGCTATATCTTGAGCCGGATTAGAAGACTAATATTTGATGTTTGAAAAACTTGGTAAGTAGGGCGGTGCAATTAAATATAACTGGCAAGGGCTGTCATTTGTCATTTGTCATTTTTCATTGGTAAGGGTTTCAAGCCAATTTACGTTCGGCTTGCGCGGCTTCATAGAGACGGGCTTGGCGTAATGCGATCGCACATTGGTTGGCGACTTGTTGCACTAAATGAATTTCCATCTCGGTAAATATGGAATCTATGTCTTTAAATAGCCACAAATCGCCCAAAATACCTGTTTCTTCTACTTGGTCGTCAAAAATGCTACAGGCTAAAATTGCTGAATGGTTGCGAATTGGTGTTGGCTGAATTTGGCAGAAGGCGAAATAAGATTTTTGTTGTTGTAATTGATTGTAAATTTCCGGTACATCTGCCATATATAGCAGTTGACCTTGAGTTGCGGGTTCACCTGACTTAAGATATTGGTAGTTGATAACTGAGGATTGGCGATTGCGATTATAAAGTACAGTATCGCAGCATTTAACATTCAAGGCGATCGCTAATTCTTCTACAGCATTTTGCAGGATTTCCTGTGGATCGAGAGAATCTCGGACTTTATCAGAAATCCGTTTGAGTGTGGCTTCAAAGTTTAAAGCTTGTTGTAATTCTATGGTGCGCAGTTGTACTTGTCGCTCTAATTCGGCATTCAGCAGCATAATTTGGGCTTGGGCGCGTTGGCGTTCTTGAATTTCCTGCTGTAGTTGTTGATTTTGCTGAATTAACAGTTGATGCTGTTGTTGAATTAGTAATTGATTTCTAATTCTTGCTAGTACTTCTAATTCTTGAAATGGTTTAGTAATGTAATCCTGTCCGCCCAATTCAAAGGCACGAATTTTATCCCCAATTTCATCAAGGGCGCTAATAAAAATAAGGGGAATTTTCGCTCCTCTTGGTAAAGTTCTCAATTTTTGACAAACTTCATAACCATTCATTTCTGGCATATTAATGTCCAGCAGTACTAAATCTGGTGGCTCGCGCTCGATAGCTTGTAATGCCATTCTGCCATTGAGAGATTTACGGACAATGTAACCTTGCAACTCTAGCATTTTCGCTAATAATCGCAGATTATCGGGGGTATCATCTACCAGCAAAATATTGGTTTGGGATGGGGGTTTGAGTAACTTAGGCATAGAATTTTCATTTAGGCTCAGTCAGAGTGGCGATCGCTTCTAATTGAAAGTTATCGACTAAATATTTCAAGGAATCTGCTAGCGGTTGTTGCTTTTGGGGTATTTGGTCAATTAGCTCGTAGATTTTGGCATCATTGAGATCTAAAGCCGCTTCATGCATTTGCTGAATCCAATTTGATGGCATCACTTGCAAATTTTGCGGCGTTAGAGGTTGGGGTGCTAAACTTGGGCGGTGTAAATCGGATGTGCTTTCTGGGCTGTAGAGATAACGTACTCCCAAGTAGCGTGCCATTTTATCAAACAGTGCTGTTTCCGTGAAAGGTTTGGCTAGGTAGTCGTTGCAACCAGCCTGAATACTAGCATAACGGTCTTCTTCAAAGGCAGAAGCAGTCAGAGCAATAATTATGACATTTTTACCCGCCTCTGTGGCGCGGATTTGCTGAGTAGCTATGTAGCCATTGATTACGGGCATTTGCAGATCCATCCAGATGAGGTGGGGTTGCCATTGCTGCCATTGAGCGATCGCTTCTGCGCCATTTTCCACCGCAGATACCTCAAACCCCACTGACTCTAGCAATTTGACTAACAGTTGACGATTTTCGATAATGTCTTCAGCCACAAGAATGCGATAAGTAGTTTGTCCTGGTTCTAAGCCAATTACCAGGCGGTTTGCTTCTGGCTCTAATAAATCTACCGAGTCTGCTAAATTTACTAACACTTGGCAAGTGAAGGTTGAACCCTGGTTTAAAGTACTTCGCACTGTAATATCACCACCCATCAACCGCGCAAACTGACGGCTAATGGATAAACCTAAACCTGTACCTTGCGCATGGCGTCCTGTTTCGGTTTGCATAAAGGCGGTAAAAATCGATTCGAGATCGGCGGTGGCAATACCACACCCGGTATCTTCAATTTCTATATGCAGTACGATCGCTTTTTTGGCATTGCTTGAGGGAATAGCTCTAGCTCTGAGGATAATACTACCTGTAGCAGTAAATTTAATGGCGTTTCCGAGAAGATTAATCAATATTTGTCGCAGTTTAGCTTCATCACCACAAACATAATGGGGAACAGTTGCATCCCATTGACGGCTCAGATCCAAACCTTTCTCTGATGCTTTGAGAGCAAACATATCGTTAATGGAAGCGAACAGGCGATGTAAATCAAAATAGCTTTCGCTGAGGTGCAATTGTCCGGCTTCAATCCGCGACATCTCTAAAACGTCATTAATCATCGCCAGCAAATGTTCGCCGCTACGGCTGATGATACCCAAATTTTCCTGGAATTCGCTGGGAGTATGGCGATCGCGTGACATTAATTGGGTAAATCCCAAAATGGCGTTGAGTGGGGTACGTAATTCATGGCTCATTTTGGCGAGAAACTGACTTTTGGCACGATTAGCGATCGCGGCTCGTTCTGCGGCTTGTTCTAAAGCCAACTGGGAAAACTCCAGCACTCCTAACATCAGAGTGTTACGCATTTCCCAAGCTGCTTCAATTTCTACTTCTTGCCAAGGTAGGGATGTGGCTTCTACTGTTTGTTTCCACAGTTCAAAAGATTTACGGGGTGTCAAATTCATTTCCCCATCGGCGGAGATTGATACAGGTTTTTGTGGATCGCCTGCCCAGTGAACTGTGTGAATTTGCTCTGGTCTAAACCAAGCAATATGATAAGATTTTTGTCGCAGCACAATGGAAATTACTAATACGCCACTAGCAACAGCTTTAAATTGCTCGGCTTGAGGGTAAATTTGTGATAGGGAATCAGTTAAAAATATTGGTTGGCGTTCTTGTGCTGATAGCCAAGCGATAAATGTCTGAACTTCATCAGCAGAGGGTGTTTCACCTATCAGTGAAATATCATTATCTATAATTAATGCGGCTCCTTGAGCATGAACCAAATTTAATAACTCAACTTGGTTACGGCGCAATACTGGTTCAATAAAGCTGACTTCTTTGGCAAAGGCTTGGCGTAATTGTTCTTGAATCAATTTGACTTGTAAGCGATGGTGATTCACTTCTTGCTGTTGTTGATAAACCAATTCCACCGAGGCAAACTGTCCTAAAAATTCACAGGCTTTGCGAGTTTCATAATCCACATATTTGGGACTGTAATGATGGCAAGCAATCAATCCCCACAGTCTTTTTTCATTAATTAAAGAAATTGACATAGAAGCTGTCACACCCATGTTTTGCAGATATTGTAAATGTAGAGGCGATACACTGCGTAAATGGGCATTACTCAAATTTAACGGTATTTGAGTCAGAGGATTATGAGGCGGAATTAGCGGCGCTGGTTGATAGTTAACATCGGGAATCAAGCGCAGCCAATTTTCGTAATAGAGTTTGCGAGCTTGTTGAGGAATATCAGAAGCTGGGTAATGTAAATTGAGATAACTTTCTAAATGTGCGGCTTTATTTTCTGCAACTACAATGCCACTGTTATCTGTAGCAAACTGATAAACCATAACGCGATCAAATCCGGTAATTTGTCTGACTTGCTCAACTAATATTGTTAGCAAATCATTGAATTTTTCGGTTTGGCGAATTTTGGCGATCGCATTTTTTAAAAGATGATAAAACTGGAGACTCTGCTTGCTTGTACTGATTTTACCTGGTTCTAACTCCATCAATAATAATCCATCACTGCGATGTACAATAGCTCGGAAATTTCGCGCAGGTAATTTGGGATTATTAGATACTTTGGGAACGCTATGAATATTTAATTCTAAAGGGCTAAATACTTCTAAATTTTCATGTTTGAGATATTGAGATATTTCCTGAACTTTCCTTTGAGAGCATAGACGGCTGAGTGGTTGTCCTAGCAGTTGTTTAGCAGTAATACCCAATAATTGCTCGATATTCGCACTAACTTGCACAATCTCTAGTTGTGGCTCACGTAATGTCAGTAGCACGCCATGAGGTTGAATTAAACCGGGAATATGAATTGGTTCGCGATCGCAGTTAGTTAAATCAACTTGATATTGCATATTTTTAACAAATTGGTACATAATCCCAACCCAGTATTTTTGCAGTTTGAACTGGGATTTCTAGAGGATTAAAGGGTTTAGAGATAACACCTGCGATTTGATTATGTCGTAAAAATTCTGGCTCTAACCATCGCACCGCAGCACTCATTAGCACTACAGGAATTGCTTGATTTTTAGGATTGTTTCTAAAGTCATTCATACATTGAAAACAATTCATAGAGTGCATACATATGTCTATGACAATCGCATCAGGACGCTCAATTTCAGCTTTCTGGATTCCTTCTAAAAGAGAATCAGCAACTACTACATTCCAACCAGCCAAATCTTTGAAACACAGTTCTAAAATTTCTCGCACATATAGTTCATTATCGATAAGCAAGATAGTTTTGGTAGACTTACTTACCTCTTCTAATGTCTGCATTTTCGGAGTCTCCAAAAAGAAAATTTTCATCTGAAAGTGATTTAATTAATCTACATCAGCCAGATCGCAGAGCTAATACAGTAGCTTGAGTGCGATCGCCCACATTGAGCTTATTCAAAATATTTCTCACATATGCCTTCACATTTTATCTTTCCTCCCAAAACACTATTATGCCTCCTGTAAGTTCATCTTGGTCATTTTTAAAAGAATTAATACTACTAGCTATGGGAGTCATGTTTCCATCTCTATCCATTAAAAGAATACCTTTATGATAATAAAGGGTATCTCTTTGTTGAACTGTGGAAATAATTTTATTTTCTAGATTGCGCAGAGTTTGTTGCTCGAAAAATTGCATAATTTCGGTAAGAATTTTGCCTTTTGCTTCATGTAAGTTCCATCCAATCATTGTTTGTGCTTGTTGATTTATCTGTGCAATATGCAATTTTTCATCAAATACAATCACTGCATATTTTGTTGGGTAATATCCAGGACTATATTTTTTCGCTAATATCATTTTCTTTTGTATTGGACAGATATTATTCATCCTTATTTTTAGATATAATTCACAGTAAATTTGTCTTAGCGAATTCGCTAAGACTGAAAAAAACAAGATGGTATTTATTTTTTGAAAATAAATAAGTGTCAGCAGTTAATAAACTTTTTGCGCAAATCAAAAGACTTCACCTTTGATTTGCGGTTTGAGAAATTTTGCTGATAGCAGAAAGATAAATGACAAAAATGAAAAACTTATGAAAAATCAGTTTCTGTTACAAAACTTAACAATCAATTATTCATCCCAGCCGAAAATATCAGCTACTTCCTGGGAAATAGTCATAGGTTCAAAAGGTTTGATAATCACTCCAGCAATTCCCATGTGGGCAAACCGCAGGCGATCGCTTGTTTGCGATTTGGCTGTGAGAAAAATTACTGGTATTGTTTTAGTGGCTGAATTAGTCTGAAGTTGTTCATATACAGCAAAACCGTCCATTTCTGGCATAGACACATCTAGCAGAATTCCATCTACGGGTTGATTATGGGCGATTTTGAGCGCTTCTTCCCCACAGCTAGCCGTTAATATTGTCCATCCGCCGATATCTGATAAACAAGCTTCGACTAGCTCAAGGATACATTCTTCGTCATCAACGATTAATAGTTTTTTAGTCATTTGTTATTGGGCATTGGGCATTGGGCATTGGGCATTGGGCATTGGTGTCAACTTAACGTGAAACTCGCTTTGTAGCAAGGTTTTTGCCCTCACCCCCAACCCCTCGCTTACCCAATCAACCGCCGTCACCCTCGAAGGGTGCGGCTAATTGAACAAAGCCCACCTGCGTGGGCTAAGAAAATTTAGCCCACGCAGGTGGGCTTTGTAACGTTAGCCCCAGGCTTACAGCCTGCGGGCGGTACGTCGGGTAAGTGAGAGAACTTAAGTTGACACCTATGACCCATGCCTGCACCCTGCCCCTTTGGCTAGACAGCAATGGGTAGGGTGAAGAAAAATGTACTACCTGCACCAAGAGTACTTTCAACCCAGATTTTACCGCCGTGTTGCTCGATGATGGTACGACAAATGGCTAAACCTAAGCCTGTACCGCCTTTGGTACGTGAGTCGGAAGCATCTACTTGCTGAAATCTGTTAAAGATACTTTCTAACTTGTCTGCTGGAATTCCCCTACCGCGATCGCTAATTTTAAACAATACCGTATCTGGTTGCTGTTGCACGCTAATTGTAATAGTGGAATCAGCAGGGGAGAATTTGAGGGCGTTACTTAAAAGATTTGTGAGCGTTTGAATTACAGCGTCGTTTGCTGCCCAGACTTGCTCATCCCTAGCATGGATATCAAAGGTAATATTTTGTTGTTTGGCGAGTGCTTGTACTCCCGCTACTGCTTGTTCAATTAAATCGCCAGCTTTGCAGATAATTTTTTCTAAAACTACACGACCTGAATCTAAGCGTTCTAAATCGAGAATATCATTAACTAAGCGCACCAAGCGATCGCTTTCTTTAGCGGCAATCTCAATCATCCGTTGAGATTTTTCTGGTTTTTGAGCGTAGATGCCACTTTTTAATAAGCCCATAGAGGCGCGAATTGAGGTTAAAGGTGTACGCAGTTCATGACTGACAATGCCAATAAACTCACTTTTCATCTGCTCAATTTTTTCTTGCTCTGTAATATCTTCTGCCAATCCGGCTATACGCACTATTTCCCCTAGTTCATTTTTGATGGGGAAGGCGCGATCGCGAATCCAACGAATCGAACCATCACGCAGGATAATGCGATATTTTTTCTCAAATTGCCCAGTTTTTACCTGTTCTGCCATTTCTCTTTTCACGCGATCGCGATCGTCAGGATGCACGGCTTCTAACCAAGCAAAAACGTTTTCATAAAGTTCTGCACAACTGCGTTGCCAAATTGTTTCATAGGCTTGGCTGATATAAATAACTTGCTGATAGTCTTTATCTGTCATCCAAAATACAGCTTGAATATTTTCTGCTAACTGGCGGAATTTTTCTTCACTTTCGCGCAAAGCGGCTTCGATATGTTTGCGCTCGCTAATATCAAATAATGTTGAGAGACTCATAATAAATTTGCCAGCTTCATCTTTAATAGCTGTTGCATTTAAGCTAATCCATGTAGTTGTGCCATTTTTTTTGAAAATTTCAAACTCCAGATTATTAATCCAACCATGTTGCTTAAACTGAGGAAAATTTTCGTAAAATAATTGTTGACTTTGGGGGGTGAGGAAATCTGAAAAATTTTTGTGCAACATTTCCTCACGGGTATATCCTAGCAATTTGAGTTCTGTATCATTAATGCGAATACAATTACCATCCGCATCTAAGGAATGATAACCACAAGGGGCATTATGATAAAGATCCTCAACTTCTTGTAAATACTTTTGTATAGCAGCTTGGGCTTGTTTTTGTACTGTAATATCATTATTAATTTCTAAAATCTTGACTGGTTTACCAGCATTATCTTTTTGTAAAACCCAACGACTGGCAACATTCACAGGTTGAGCATCTTTGCAAAAATGAATTAGTTCTCCTTCCCAATAACCTGTTTTTAACAATTCTGCTTCAATTTCACTTAATGGTTGGGGAAATTGGGTTTTTAAGAGAGTATGGGAGATTTGCCCTACAGCCTCAGCTTTGCTAAAGCCATACATAAATTCGGCTCCCTCATTCCAGAACCCAATTACCCCGTTTAAATCTCTGCTAATGATGGCGTCATGTGCCAAATCTAGGAGTTGCGCCTGTTCTAAAAGCAGGAGTTGGATTTGTTGCTGCTGAATTACTGTGTCTAACAGGCGATCGTTTGTTTGTTTCAGTTGCTCTGTACGCTGGTATACCCGTTGCTCAAGTTCGGTATTCATTTGCTCCAGAGCAATTTGTACCTGTTTGCGTTCTGTAATATCATTCCCAAAAATGATAATGCCGCCAATTTCACCTGTAGTGGTATGCCAAGGGTGAACTTCCCAACATAACCACTTTTGGCTACCATCTGCGCGGACAAACAAATCTTCATCGCATTTTTCAATTACCCCAGCTAAACAGCGTTGGTGAACATCTCGCCATTCCTGGGTAATTTCGGGAAAAATTTCGTAGTGCGATCGCCCGATGAGGGATTCAATGGAATCAAGATGATACTCTTCTACCCATCGTTGACTAGCCATGATATAACGCATCTGGCGATCGAACATGGCAATACTGGCAGGTGCATACTTGACAAATAACTGTAAAGTTGCTTCTCTTTCCTGCAATGCAATTTCGGCGTTTTTTCGCTCTTGCAGTTCAGTGTCTACCTGTGTAAACAAAGCTGCTTGCTGAATGGCAATGCTTACCTGTGCGCCTAACTGTCGCAGCAAATCGATTTCGCTTGATTGCCATTCACGGGGAGCCGCACAGTGATGCGCCGCCAATAATCCCCACAGTTCATCACCCAAAATAATGGGAACTACTAAATTAGCTCTTACCTGGAGACTGGCGAGAAATTCAATGTGACAGGGGCTAATTCCCGCCGTATAAATATCAGATTTAGCAGTAACTAAACCGCGTTTAAAGGGTGCAACGTTTTCTTCGCCAATACAAGAATCGTAAATTTCAAGTGGTAAGATAGACATCCATTCAGGAGCCACCGATTCTACAACAGTTGTGCCACCCCAGCCGGGAGAAAATTGGAAAATAATAACGCGATCGCACTCCAAAAACTGCCGCACTTCATCAACAGTCGCTTGCAAAATCTCCTGTAAATTAAGCGATTTCCGAATGCGCTGAGTCATTTCCATCACTAAGCGCTGTTGCTCAAATTGTTGTTTCTCTTGGCTTTGAGCTTGTTTGCGCTCGTCAATCGCCATCACAGTTCCACTCATGCGCACAGGCTCACCTGCGGCGTTATAAAATGCTTGTCCTCGTGCCTCAATCCAGTGAATACTACCATCTGCCCAGACTATGCGATATTCACACTGGTAGGCGCTATGGGTTTGGATTGCCTGTTGTAGTGCCTGGTAAATTAAAGAGCGATCTTCTGGATGTAAACAGGCATCAAAAGTTTCATATTTACCATCAAAACTACCAACAGTTAAACCAAATAAAACTTCATGTTCTGGTGTCCAATTAATTTTACCTGTCACCATATCCCAATCCCACATTCCCATCTGCGCCGCCGATAAAGCTATGCGCAGTTGCTCGGAATTTTCCTGAGCTAATTTTTGGTTGAGTTTTTGATTCAGCTGTGTACTTTTGCGAAAATTGGCAGTGAGCAGGTTGATCGTCAAGACTTCTATGAATAAAAGGCCTAGTCGCAATATACCCCCCGGTTGCTCGATGGAAAAGTGGTACCGGGGAGGAATCCAGAAATAATCAATTGCCAGTGTAGAAAGGATAACTGTGACAATGCCCGGACGAAAACCACCATACCAAGTAGTTGCAATGACAGCTATAGAGAAAATAGCACCAACTGGTTGAGACAGCAGAGGTTCTAGGCAAAGTGACAGCAAAAGCGCGATCGCCGTTGAGCCAATCGCGATCGTATAAGACAATAATCGGCGATCGGATCTCATCATTCTTTACCTCCCCTGGCTCTAACCGACTTTCACATTGGCTTGCTGATAAAATCATCACCCCCAGTGGCAAAAGCTTGCTAAAGGGATGTTGCATCAGTATAGGCTGTCACGAATAAAATCCGTAAATCCTAACCTTAGGGTCTTGACAAATTACTTAATAAGATTTTAAGCCAGTAATGATCGTGAGGCTGAAAAATTCGGCATTTCTGCTCAATTACTGGCAATATGCCATTGCCCTGGAAGATAAACACCCCAAATAAAGCCATTCCCCCAGAGTAGGTTAGCAGAACGATGCAATATAAGCTTAAAGTGCAAAACAGATAAACAGATAATTGTAGAGAAAATGTAGAAACTGTTCCTTTGCTCTTGTTCGCCAAGGGAATTTCTCTCAGCAAATTTCTAGCGACGAGCAGCCGCCATCCGACTACGCACACGCTGAATGCGGTTGAATATTCTTGTCACCAGTTCCGGCTCTTGCACCGGCTTAGTGATAAAATCATCGGCTCCAGCTGCAAAAGCTTGCTGAAGAGATTCTGCATCAGAATAGGCTGTCACTACCAAAATCGGTATATTTCCCCAATCAGCATCTTGCCTAATTATTTGACACAAATCTAAACCATTAACTATCGGCATTTGTAAATCTAAAATCACTAAATCTGGAGCATTTGCTTTCAGCGTTTCCCAAAATTGTTGCGGTTGGGAAAGAATTGTCACTTCCAGCCCCCAAGGAGTTAGCAATGCTGATAAACCAGCTAGCATTACCGGATCGTCATCAACAATTAATATTTTCGCTTCTGAGGTTGGGCGTTGAGGTAACACATGAGCGATCGCTTGCATAATTTGCTGAATTGTCGCGGGTTTATGCAGATATTGGCTTGCGCCTAATTGGAACACAGCCAAGCGATCCATGAGATTATCGCGCCCAGTGAAAACAATAATGGGTAATTGAGGCGATCGCTCTTTTAATTCCCGCAGTAGACTTAAGCCATCTTCTTCTGTACCCGGAAAGCTTAAATCTAGTAGTACCACATCAGGCATTGCCACAGCTAGGCGCGAGCGAGCAGTCGCCAAATCAGGAGCAATTTTAATCTGCAATCCCCAAGCATCAGCCTCTGCCAGCAACCCTTCAGTTAAAGTAGTATCATCATCAATCACCAGTACCCGATAAGTTTGCCGCATGGGTACAGGTTTGGTAGTTACAGTTACAGGGTCTTTGGTTAACTCCTGTTGCAATGCCGTTACTAGATGAGAAAATTGCGTAATTTCCTCATCTGTATAGTAACTTTTTTGCATGATTAATTCTTCTAATTGCCGAGCCAGCTTGGAACCTTCGGGATAACCAAAAGATCCCATTGCTCCAGCCAGCTTGTGTGCTTCCTGTAATGCTTGCTGTTGTAAATCCTCGTGCCAATTCTGATTTAACAGTGCAGTTTTCGCTTCCTCTAGCACCGCCAACCTTTTACGAAAGGAATTACGAAATTTTTCTAATACCCGATTAACTGTGGCTAAATTTTGGCTTTGGGGTGGTTTGCTTTCCGGCTCATCAACAATTACCTCAGAATTCACCACAGTAACCTCCGGCGCAGGTTTTAACCGATAACCAATTCCATACACCGTTTCCAGCATCTCTGTAGTTAAACCAGAAGCTTTAAGTTTTTTGCGGATATCTTTAATATGGGCTGTAATTACATTTTCTAGTGGTGCATCATCAAATCCCCAGAGGCGATCGAGAATTACTTGGCGACTAAAGATGCGATTAGGATTTTCTAAAAATAATTCGAGGATCTTGTATTCAATTGCCGACAGGGGAACTATCTCCTGTTCATAAGTAACTTTACCAGAGATTTGGTCTAAACAGAGATTTCCCCAACTTAACTTCGATGAGCAGATGGCTCCACTACGGCGCAATAAAGAGCGAATCCTTGCTAGCAATCCCTCCGGCTCGTAAGGCTTGATTACATAATCATCAGCTCCCGCATCTAAACCCGTGACCACATCAACATTGCTATTCTTCGCACTCAGTAATAGAATCGGCTTGTTGTAACCTTGCGATCGCAGTTGCTTACATAAACTAATCCCATCTAATTGGGGAATTTGCCAGTCGAGTAAAATTAACTGATATTCAGTTAATATAGCCATATCTAACCCGGTTTGCCCGTTATTGGCTATGTCGATATTGTAATTATTTGCACTTAGTAACTCTACCAGCGCTCGACTGAGTAATATGTCATCCTCTACCAGCAAAATTTTCATCAACTGCATCCTTGGTTAACTGAATACCAAGAGTCTGCAAATATTTTACTTTTCCCCAAGGCGATCGTCCTTAATTGAGAGGACGACTGATCGAGAATTTTTCCGCGATCGGTGTAAAGCTATTGGAACCGTAAGCTTGCCGTTGCGGCAAAGTTATGGGTAAAGTCACAGCATTCCTTATAATCTGTCACTGTACAAATATGGACGTAACTGGATTCGAACCAGTGACCTCTACGATGTCAACGTAGCGCTCTAACCAACTGAGCTATACGTCCTTAACCCACGATTAGCAATATTAGCATACCTATTTACAATAAGCAAGCATTTAATTATTGCAGTTTTTTCTGGGCTGATGCTAGCAGTTTTTGGGCTTCAGGGTAGGCAGTTGTCCCAGCTTGGATAGTTTTAAGGCGATTAATAATGCCTTGAATTCTACCTTTGAACTGCTGAGGCTCGCTGGGAGGAGAAGCAATTAAACTTTGGATTTGCTCATTCGCGGCTGCTAAAGATGCTTGTGCTTCGCTTTCGGCTGTGCGGCGAGTTTCGATGATGCCTAAATTAGTTTGATACTCAGCGAGTAATTTTTGTGCGGCGACATAACCAGGTTCTTCAACGCGAATGTTTTCTAGCTGATCGATTGATTTGCGCCATAATTTTGCAATTTGCTCCCATTTAGCAACAGAATGGGGTGGATTTTGCGATGCTTTGGCGGCTGCTAGAGCAAATTGCTTTGCTGCTTCTATATATGTATCGCTACGCGGATCGACAACTGTTTTGAGTTTGACTTGATAACCAGCTAGTAATCTTTGTGCTTCTAAATAGCGAGGATTTTCTGTGGGGATTTGGTTGAGGCGCTTCAGTGCTTGTTCCCATAGTTCTGATGCGGCTTTAGGTTGGGTGGCTTGAATTTTTTCTGCTTCTAAATCAAATTCTTGTGCAGCTGCAATAAATGTACCGATACGTGCATTATCAAAATCGCGTTGATAAGCTTTGAGTTTAGTTTGTGCGCTTTCTCCAGCAAATGTGGCGTCGGGGATTTGTTCTAATTGATCTATGGCGGCTTGCCAAGATGCGATCGCATTTTCTTTATCCTTAATAGTAATAGCTTTTTCATACTGCTGGCGTGCTATGGTTACCAGCTGTTCTGCTTGAACCAACGGTTTCAAAGCATTTTTATCTTGAAAAGCTATAGCTTCGATCCGCGCTACTCGCTGACGCGCTGTTTCAAACTCATCTACAGTAAACTTCCAAGTGCAACCAAAAAAATTACAGTAAGCTTGAGGATAGTAACCTAAAAACCAAACTGGTAAATTATCTAAATTTTTTTGTGCTGCTTTCGCTTTGAGGGTACCTTGCTCAATATCAACAGCACTAGTAGCTTGATTAATTAACTGATCTGCTTGTTCTAAGTTTTTAATTGCCTCGCGATAGTGATGATCCATATTGATATAGCTAGGCAACAATAGAATCGGCGCAGTCTTCGCAACAGGCCAGCGTATCATCGGATAAGGCAAATTTATTACCCATAGTATCCCGGCTGAACCACCTAAAAGTATAGTTGCCCATTTGATTTTGCGAAAAATACCAGACGGTTGATTAGCTTTTGCAGCTTGTTTGAGTACCTTCTCGCTAAATTGGGGATATATATCAATCACACTATCTCGCAATTCATCTAACTCTGCTGGCGAACCTTTTTCTTGGGAGAGTTTTTCTAAGCGCTTACTAACTATTTCTTGTTCAATTTTGCTGACTTGATCGTTACCACTACATTTTTTAACTTCTGCACGCAAAATTTTTAAGGCTGTTTTATTTAACCGATACATAGACATAAGATGTAACTTATAATTCTAGTATTCCCAGCCATGAGTCAAAAATTAGCAGTCAATTGTCAAACAAATAACAAATGACCAATTTGGCATATTACTCTAGATGGTTAAAAATGTTAAGTCTTATGGTTAATATTTATAGGCTGATTTAATTTTTATCAAAATACCTATAATGTCAACTGCTTTAATTACAGGTGCATCTAGTGGTATTGGTAAAGCCTTTGCCCAACAACTAGCAGCACAAAATATAAATCTGGTTTTAGTGGCGCGTTCACAAGAAAAACTTTACCAATTAACAAAAGAACTCCAAGAAAAATACAAAATTCAGATAGAAGTTATCGTTAAGGATTTAACAGAAAATAATGCAGCTAAAGCGGTTTTTGATATTATCCAAGCTAAGGGTTTAACTATAGATTTATTAATTAATAATGCTGGGATTGGTGATTATGGTGACTTTGCTAGCTCTGATGGAGAAAAGCAAGTCAAAATTGTGCAATTAAATATTCTGGCATTGGTTGATTTAACGCATAAATTTTTACCTTTAATGCGGCAACGTCAATCAGGCAGCATAATTAATGTATCTTCAATTACTGCATTTCAACCTATGCCATATCTTTCTGTTTATGCTGCTAGCAAAGCTTTTATTGTCAGCTTTAGTCAGGCATTATGGGCAGAAAATCGTCCTTATGGGATTAGGGTGATTGTTACCTGTCCTGGCCCAATAGAAACTAACTTTTTTGCAGAAGCTAACTTTCCTCCAAATTTGGCAGGAAGTACAGAGCAAATGTTTACTAGTGAAGAAGTAGTAAAACAAACGCTGAAAGCTTTAGAAAATTGGCAGCCAGCCGTTGTGATTGGCGATGTTAAAACTCAAATTAGAACTATATTAGCCAGAATAGTTCCCCGCAAAATTTTGTTGAATATGTTAGCAAGAAGCTTTAAATCGTAATTTTTAATTTCTAATTTGTTATACCAATTTATATAAATAGTGTTGGCTGCACATCAATATATTCTAGAGGGCATGGCATTGCCATGCCCCTACAATCTGTCGCATTCTTTTTTTAAATTGGGATAATTGTAATTATCAAATTCTTTGTAGGGGTTTAGCATGGCACATTGGTGTCAACTTAAGTTCTCTGGCTTACCCAACAAATCGCCCACAGGCTGTAAGCCTGGGGCTAACGCTACAAGAGCTTACCTGCGTGGGCTAGATTTTCTTAGCCCACGCAGGTGGGCTTTGTTCAATTAGCCGCACCCTTCGAGGGTGACGGCGGTTTATTGGGTAAGCGAGTGGCTGGGGGTGAGGGCGAAACCTTTTCACCAAGCGGGTTTCACGTTAAGTTGACACGTATGAGCAATGCTAAACCCTATACAGTATGACTGACTGGGGACTTACAAAAAATAAATTACCCATATTCCGTAGTGCGAGCAGCGCTCAGTCGAACGCTGCTCGCACTACATTATTGGGTATTTAAAAAATTGGATGTCCCCTGACAACCTACATATACCTTGTCAATTGCACCCGGTAACGATCTTTTTTGGTAACAGCAACTTCACCAACTTCTAAGCGTCCCTTACCGCGAATGGCGATTAAATCACCAGTTTTCACTTGCGAACTAGCTTGAGAAACTTCCTTCCAGTTAACACGCACATCACCGGAATCGATTAAATCTACCATTTTGCTGCGCGACATCCCAAAACCAGCAGAGGCGATCGCATCTAACCGTAAGGAAGCCTCAACAGTAGTCATTTCTTTTTTCTTCGGTTCGCGAACCTTCAACTCGCTTAGATCAATGCGCTGGGTTTTCACCGGCACTGATCGCACTTGTTGGAGGTTCATCTCTAAAAATTCTGCTAACTCTGGTGCAACAATTACCTGTGCGCCACGTTCGCCCAGAACAACAATATCGCCAGTTTTTTCCCGGACGATTCCCGTCCCCAACATTGCGCCTAAAAAGTCGCGGTGGGTTGCGGTATCAAACAAGAAATTACCAGCAATTTCTAATAATACTAAGGCGACTTGAGACTGATCTAAAGGAATTTCTGCGCGCGCGATCGCTAATCTTTGGCGTTCAGCTTGCGGATATCCACCCCAAGCCAGCAATTGCACCTCTGTTAACCGACTAAACACCCGTTGAATTTCTGCTAATTCTGGGGGAGACAGAAAATCTGTCAAAACCACTTCCCAGGTTTTGATTGCTTCTTGTGCGCGATCGATGACACGAGCTACAATATCTCGATTTTCAACAGTTTTTAAAAGTTCTTCTCTGGGCAACATTATCAAAAATTACCAGTTGTGAGTTTCAGCCAATAATCTTTATTGACTAATTACTCATGAGCATTGTTTGATTCTAGCGCCATCTGCAAATCAAACCAATTGCAAAAATCATACATCATAGGGTCGATATGCCAATAAACGCCCGCACCATTCTATAGTGACAGGGCGATTTCGGGATGTTCTAGTAACAAATGACCATTGACTATTGACAATTGACCATTGACTAACTATCGCCATAACCCTGAATATTTTCCGGCTCAAACTGACGTAAGATCCGAGTTGCTTGACGAGTCAGAGTTTCCGAACCTTGAACTACTAACAGATATTTACCTGCATCCAAGCGGTTGCGATAGGGTAAAGCATCACCGCTACCCGCAATCAAACCAACGCCACCACCCACAAATACACTACCCATAGCGCCACTCACAGCACCCAGTAGTCCACCAACTACGTGATTACCAATTTCTCCCGCCCAAGCAAAGGTATCTAAACCAGTAATTAAGCTGAAGGTGAAACCAGCAAAAAAGCCAAATGGTATTAACCAAAACGCCATGAGCTTTACTTGTTTCTTGGCTTGCTCTTTCGGGTCAATCAAGCCAAACTCATCTGCTGTTTTATATCCCTTCCCCAGGATAGTACTTTTAATGGACTCTTTTTCTAAAGCTAAGTAAGCAGCTTCAACTTGGATACGGTCTGGTAATACAGCAACGAGGTAATTCATTGATTTTGTGAAAAATAGTCTGGAAAAATTTTGCCTTTATTAACAGCGTACCAGTGTAGGGGGCAGGGGGTAGGGAGCAGGGGGCAGGGGGAGAAAATAATTGTTGACAATTGTACAGACGCGATTAATCGCGTCTCTAACAAATGACTATTGAATATTTTTATGTATAAATATCAATTTGCTCTCACTTGAGTGCATCCAATGGCTCACA
Organism: Calothrix sp. FACHB-168; assembly: GCF_963889195.1. Classification (NCBI taxonomy): domain Bacteria; kingdom Bacillati; phylum Cyanobacteriota; class Cyanophyceae; order Nostocales; family Calotrichaceae; genus Calothrix; species Calothrix sp. FACHB-168. The sequence continues at coordinate 198,609 of NZ_CAWPNJ010000002.1, read as the reverse complement.
AAAATTGTTGACGCCTTGTTTAAGGACATACAGCAAAACTGGTACTGCCAAAATTTTGGGGAACGTCGGCATGGTATAAAGATATTCCATCATCCGTTGCAGGGAATTATTTTGTAATTCGTCGCGAAAATCTTGTTCGCAAATCACAGCTCGCCATTTTCGCGCCAAAGCATCTAACCACTCGGAGTTGGCTCTTTCTGGCTGCTGTCCCGCCCTAATTGCCAGACTCATCGCCGCATCTTCTAAATCACCCTCACAATCCTCAATTAAGTCTAGTACTTCCATTGCTGTAGGATTATCTATGAATAAAGAGCGAAACTGTGCAATTTCTTGTGATGTCACTATAGTCATAAATTTTTTTAACAGCCGAGTAAATTAAATACTCAGCTATGTTATTCCAATTTTGATTGATTATTCATCATCCACTTTGCCAGAAGCAGTCTTAATGAGGAAGATGAGGGAGAGAACGGCAAGGTAAACAGTTGACCATTAACCATTGTACAGACGCGATTCATCGCGTCTATTGACGAAAAGCCCTTGATGTGACTGAACGTTGTAACTCAGCTAGAGCGCGATTATAATCCAAAATTGCACGAATGCGGTTACCTTCGGCTCTTGTCAAGTCGTTTTCGGAGTTAATGACATCAGTTTGCGTACCTACACCTGCTTGAAAGCGTAAACGTGCTAAACGTAAAGCTTCTCTAGCTTGTTCTAGCGCTGTATTCGCGGTTTGAACGTTTTCTAAGTTAGATTGCTGGTTGGAATAGGCTTGTTCTACCTGAAATCTAATTTGGTTGCGCTGTTCTGCAAAGTTAGTTTCTGCGATCGCAATATTGGCTCTGGCTTGTGCTGCTCTAGCTTTAGCTGCACCACCATCATACAAGTTCAAGGACGCTCTAACGCCTACAGAATAACCATCAGCGACGCTGAGATTATCATTAAACCGATCAAAGAAGTCATAGCTAGCAACTAAGCTGACCTGTGGCCCTAACGCTGCTAGTGCTTGTCTTCGCTGTTGTTCGCTAATGTTGCGTTGTGCTAACTGTTGTTGGAGTTCTGGGCGGTTTTGATAAGCTAAAACTATACTTTGTTCTAATGTTTGGTTCCAAAGACCAGCTAATTTTACTGGATCGCCTGCACTAATAGTTGCTGACTGTGGCAAACTTAACCTTGTGGCTAACCGACGACGGGCAATTTGTTGCTGGGCGATCGCGTTGGTTAAGTCTTGTTGTGCATTAGCTAAGTTCACTTGCGATCGCAGTACATCAAATCTCGTACCTACCCCGGCGCGTTCTAAAGCTTCTGCATCTCGCAAACTCGCCTGAGAATTAGTCACAGCAGACTGAGCAATACGTACTTGCTCGTCGGCTTGTTGTAAATTGTAATATTCAGTCGCTACATTCAGGCGAATATCCTCAGATTGGCTTTCTACACTTAATTCCGCTAATCTTACCCGTTCTTCCGCTTCTTTGATTGTTGCTTGCCTTCTACCAGAAGTGTAAAGATCGTAGGAAAGCTGCGCTTGCGCATTCAAGTTTGTATTGCTGGGAGCAGGATCGATCGGTTGACGGAATGAAGGTGGTAGGCTTTCTTGTTGCTGTTGTTGGAGCTTGACATTATAGGTCTCGTTCACACTTCGCTGACGTGTAAGATCCGCACTCACGCCTAAGGTGGGTAGTAAAGCTGCTTGCGCTTCGCGTAAAACTGCTCGACTCCGTTCTAATTCTAACTGTGCTACCTGTAGTTCTCTGTTGTTGCGCCTTGCGAGTTCCAAAGCTTGTACTAAGCTAATTCGCTGATCGCTTTTGACAGTAACTTCTCCTGCATTGGTGGGATATTGGAGCGGATTGGGATTAGGAATCAAGTTCTCAGGTATCTGTACGCTACCCTCTGGTGCTGGCCCCACTAAGCCTGGTACATTTTGAATTGGTACTACTGTTTCTGGTGCAGTTTGAGTTGGTACAGTCCCAGCTGGTGCAGTCTGAGTTGGTATAGTTACACCTGGTGTAGTCTGATTATTACTCTGAGCTAGCAGATTCTTGGCTGTCATGGTTTGCGAGCAAGCAACCCCAGAGTTCAACTGTCCCTGTGGCTGTGCGCAATTGGGTATTTCCAGTAACTTGGAGGCGACTGTATTTCCTGTTGTCACTGGTAAAGTTGTTTGTAATTGCGTCTGCGGCTTTTGCTCTTGATTGGTTGACTGCTGTAAAGCCGATATGAGCAATTTTTGCTTGTCGGTAGCAGAGAGTTTGGTGTTAGTAGTAGGAACAACTCTATTCTCTAATTTCTGCTCCGAATTACTGGAGTTATTTTGTTTGTGATTTTCTGGAGAAAACCGTTTAATATCAAGCTTTTGAGCAGTAGGAATAATAGATAAAAAACTCGAAAATCTTCCTTGATTTCCCTGCTGGATTTTGGCCTTCAGGGTACTAGGATGATTGCTACCAGTAATTGCCAGATTGCGATCGCTTACAGGTTTTGTTGGCGTTAAAATCCCATTACTAGTAGGGACTAAACTAGGTAACCTCTGATCAGCTATGTAGAACTGAGTACTAGAGCCATTTTCAATCAATGTTTGATCGTTATTAGCTGTCAAAACACTAGAAGAATACAAAGGCTGTAGCCCATTAACTTTAGCAGTACCAGCCCAAGCTGTTTGGGTGGTTAATACTGCTACTGTTACACCAGGCAAGAAAGTATGAAATAATTGCTGTCCGTTCACCGCATCCCCTCACACAAAATCAATCTGGCGGCAGAAAACTTTTCTTCCCCACAGAATATAGCACGACAATAAATTCCAAAGAGAATATAGTACGATACCAAATTTAGGAATCGCTACTCTTTTTATCTTCAAAACTTTTAACTATACGTGAAAGTTCTGCCTTTTCATCGATACTAACGCGGGTAGGAGCACCACTTACAATTCTTTCATAATTCCGGAAAGAATCTTTAATTTCTGGGCCGTCGGCGGTAATGTTATACTCGCGGATACCTTTATCATGCCAAGAACCGCGCATTTTAAAAACATTAATCGCCCGCGACATTTCCCCACGAATTTCTACATACTGTAGCATCAATATTGTGTCAGTAATCGTAGAAATATGGGAATCAGTAATCGAATGCGACCCCATAAATTGGTCAGTTGTGTTGGTAAAAAATCCGGTAATTTCTTCTTGTTTGGCGTAACCTGTCACACCAATGACAAACTGACGAAATGCATTATTGCTCACGCCTCTAGCAAGTGCAGAAAGAGAGTCAATCGCAATCCGCGCTGGCTTAAACATGGCAATTTCTGACTTAATAATTTGTAGGTGGTCTTCTAATCCGGTCGATTCGGGATAGGTACAGATAATTTTGAGTAAACCTTGTCTTTCTAAGTCCTCAAAATTAATTCCCCAAGAAGAAGCATTGCGCGAAAGTTGGGCGCGAGATTCTTCATAGGCAAATAATATGGCCTGCTCCCCATTCAAACAACCGTCTTGGATAAATTTGCTAACTAATAAAGTTTTACCAGTACCTGTGGCTCCTGTGGCTAAAATAATCGAATCTTTAAAGAAACCACCACCACACATACCATCTAGAGTTTTCACTCCAGAAGATACCCTGACATTTGAAGATCTTTGAGTCAAGCGCATTGCTCCCAATGGGAATATATTCACGCCTTCGTTGGTAATTGTAAAAGGATATTCGCCTTTCATATGGGTTGTCCCCCGCAACTTGAGAATTTCAATGGTGCGGCGACGGCGTTCTCCTTCTAAGACGTTGCGGACTATGACTACATTATCAGAAACAAACTCTTCTACCCCAAAGGAAGCTACAGGCCCGTATTCTTCGCTACGTTCGGTGGTAATGACGGTGGTGACACTCAGGTGTTTGAGCCGGGCTACCAGGCGAAATATCTCGCGCCGGACGACTCCCATCGCTTCATACTGCTGAAATACTGCTGTAATTGAGTCAATGGAGACTCTTCTAGCCTTGTATTTGCGAATGGCATATTGTAACCGTTCAATCAAGGCCGAAAGGTCAAAGTTACCCACGATATCTTGACCTTCGGGGTCGGGTGAAGCATCGAGGATAAACAGTTTCCCTTCATCAATTAATTGCTGTAAATTCCACCCAAAAATATGGGCATTTTTAATAATGTCGCTGGGCGATTCTTCAAAGGTAACAAATACTCCTGGTTCATCAAAGTAGGTGATACCGTTATAAAGAAACTGTAGAGATAATAAAGTTTTGCCTGTTCCTGAGGTACCGCTAACTAAGGTAGTTCTGCCAATAGGTAGACCACCATGACTAATATCGTCAAAGCCCTCAATCATTGTGCGGATTTTTTCTACACCCGCAATTAACGGTGTTTTGCTTTGTTCTGGCTGGTCTTTTTCAATCATTGTTTGTTAAGCGAGAGGTATGAAACCCCAGTTTTTTTTAAGACTAATGCTTGAAGTAGCTCATGCAATTTTACGCTTAAATATTTTACTAAAGAAGGGTGAAGTTTCAAGGATGAATGCTCAAGTCTAGGCTAGGGCTGTGCTGAATGGCGTCAGGAGATGAAAACACCATCTTTTTGCAGCTTTCGGACTCACTTAGCCCCATATTGGACTTGTGGCTGTAGCGGTGCGGTTATTTTATCCGTCATCCTTGATACTTCATCCTCGCTTTTACTCTTCCCAGTTTTCTTCATTCATTTCTTCATAGAGCAAATCTAAGCCAATTAGCACTCTTTCTCTATCTGAAAGGTCGCCGATAATTTTGCGAACTGGAGGCGGTAAAATTTTTGATAAGGTTGGTGTGGCTAATATTTTATCTTCTTCTGCTAGTTGGGGATTTTTCAGCACATCGATGACTTTCAAAGCATAAACGCCTTGAAACTCTTGGTCTAATATGTCTTTTAGCGTTTTTAAGGCCCGTACTGAGTTAGGCGTGTTCCCAGCTACATAAAGCTTGAGGACATAGGTCTTTCTGGCTTGCGTCATAAATGTACAGGCTAGACTTGAGGATATAAATATAAAAATTTCTGCTGCATTGGCAGATCATCATGGCAAATGCTTTGCCCATATAGAATTTCGATACATTTACTTTATTTATATATCGAACATCTATAAGTTTCACACAGATGAGCAAGAATATCTATTAATGTCAGTCGATAATCAAGTAGTGTTTCGTCGCTTCTTCCTTCTAATTTCAATTGTGTGGCAAACTCTTCAATTAACTCCATGTGCATTTCAATGATTTGCGGCACAGGAATATTAGCACAAAATACTGCATTGATAAATTTATCAATTCTCGATTTTAAAGTTTTTTCTGTAGTAAAGTAGTATATGAGTATTTCCCGATAATCAGATTTAATTTGCTGCAACAAATTTTCTCTGTCGTCTCCATCCATCTGTTGAAAAATATCCTGGGGTTTTTCCTGATAAGATGCAAATACATAGCAATCTGTTTGAGAGGGAATTTCTGGTAATTTAACAATCACCCGCTTCATCAGATAATGATTGATATGTTGAGCATCAACTATTGTCAATGGTAGAGGTAAAAACTGGCGATCGCTATTTGCATAAAGCAAGTTTTTGCTCCACCTAGTCAAGAGTTGGGGAATGGCTAAGGCATATCGATTGTATAAATTTTTTTTAACATTGGCGATAAAAATTAAAATGGGGAATAACATTTGTGGTTTATACATCTCCTCGATCGCTGTGACCAAGTTTAGCGATCTGATTTGGCGCTAGACATGGTTCTAGACTCAGGTGGCTGTGTAGTCAACTAAATTCATCTGCTCCCAGAGGAGAATTGTGCTAGCCCAAACGATAAACACATCAAAACTAAAACAGCTATTGAGACAGAAGACTGAGGCAGTTGTTGAGGCGTTGGTAATGGAGGGCGCTGTACTTAGTTAATGACTTTCATAAGACTTACAGAATGTATATCTATCTAAATATGGATTTTATTATTTCACTCCTTGATAAGATACTTAACCGAACTTAAAAGATATTCGCATTCTAAATCATTATAATTCCTCAAGGTTCTAAAGCGAATTTTTAGAGCCATAATTGTTTTTAGTTATTACTGTTGAGGAGGATTTTTAACACCAGTTCAAAGATTGTTCAGCATGTCAGGTAGAAGTTCAATGCTGCAAAGGTAATTACAGCCTTTGTAAAGGTCTATAGACGAAACCAAACGTCAATGAGGGCCAAGCCCGTGGTTTAAATAGCATTGAAATTGTCACAAGAATTGTTTATATAGAGTCTTCTTACAGGATATTGCTTCAGGCATGAGCGCCATCAAAGTCAACGGTGATGCTCTCTCCAGAAGCTTTCACCGGAAGAATCACCCCCGAAGCTTTATGTCAATGCTACAGTACCCGCTTTATGACTTTATAACAAGCGTACCTATCTGCGTAGAAACAAGCACTCTGGCAATGGTGCTAGAGATTTTTGAACAAGAGCAGTGCGATCGCGTGGTGGTGGTAAACCAGCAACAATCTCCCATTGGGTTGCTGCATTCTGCCCGGTTAATCGAGAAATTTTTGGCAGCAGTTGGTGGCGATCGCCTTAACTTACAGCAGCCATTATTAATTTTTGATGCATCTTTAGTTGAACCAATCCCAACTATACCAGCAGCTGAACGTGTAGAGCAATTTAGCTTATTTTTGCGCTATCAACCCAGTCAAATCAACCATAATCATTTAGATTGGGCCTTGATTGACCCGGAAGGGAAATTTTTGGGTTTGCTCGATAGCTCGCGGTTGTTGCGATTATTAATTCAGGAACAACTGACTAGTTTTGAAGAATATACCCAACAGAGTAATAGTGTGGTAGATGTGGCGATCGCCAATCAATCACAAGCACAGATAGCCAATCCGCGTTCAGGCTCGTTATATAAGCCACTGGTGCAATTGCTCGAAAGGTTGCCCTGGCCTTTAATGTTAGAAACAGCTAACGGTGAAGTAGTCGCCCAAAATCCAGCTTGGTGGGAGCAATTGGGCAGATTAAAAGATGTAGAAAGTGTCAGACTCCAGGTAGAGCAGGTATATGCCTCAATTTTGCCTAAACAGGCAGAATACGCCACCTATCAAGCTTTACAAGTGCAGCCGCAAATTGCAGGTAATGGATATAATGCCCCAGACTCGTCGGGAACGCTGAAATTTTATGTTGGCGACAATAGCCACAATCACCCATCCACAGGGGTAAACGGTGGTTTGGGGAGTAACAATCTCCCAGAACAGCCAACAACCAATAGTCCATCTAGTCAGTGTTTTTGGGATAGTAATATAGGTACTTGTACTTGCATTGTCGAAGTGCAAAATGGACAAGAGCGAGTTTGGCAATTTGCCAAAATTCCCTTAGATATTTCCGATTTAAATAATTTGAGTGCTGAGTCCCAAATTATAACTAATGCCAACTCAGCCAAGAAAAATAAAGATTTGTGGCTCATGTTAGCCACTGATGTCACAGAACAACAACAACTTTATAAAGAATTAGCCGCGAAAAATGCGGATTTAATTCAACTCAATCGCTTAAAAGATGAATTTTTAGCTTGTATTAGCCATGAACTGAAAACGCCATTAACGGCGGTGTTAGGGTTATCACGGTTGCTAGTAGATCGCCAATTAGGAGAATTAAACGAACGCCAAGCCCGGTACGCCGGGTTAATTCATCAAAGCGGACGCCACTTGATGAGTGTGGTGAATGACATCTTGGATTTAACCAGGATGGAAACAGGACAAATGGAATTAACCCTAGCGCCTGTGAATATTCGTGCAGTATGCGATCGCGCTTTCTCGGAAGCCACCGCTTTACACACCCAAGTCGCCAAAACTAAATCCCCTAGTTCATCTGCTGTAGATAATCCTAGCGATCGCCGATTTACCATTGCTATTGAATCAGGCTTAGAGCAGATGGTAGCTGATGAACTACGTCTGCGGCAAATGCTGGTACACCTGCTTTCTAATGCCTTTAAGTTTACCGAAGTCTCAGGTAAAATTGGCTTGCGGGTAAGTCGTTGGGAAGGGTGGATTGCATTTACAGTTTGGGATACAGGAATTGGCATTCCCGAACATCAGCAACATTTAATTTTCCAAAAATTTCAACAACTAGAAAATCCCCTCACGCGCCAATTTGAAGGCACCGGTTTAGGACTAGTATTAACTAGGGCGCTAGCCAGACTCCACGGTGGCGATGTCAGCTTCTTATCTCGCGAAGGTAAAGGTAGTCAATTTACATTACTTTTACCGCCTAGTCCGCCAAAAACAGGTTTTAGCGAGTTTGATGAAGATATGGGAGAGGAAGAAGCAATAAATAACACCAGTAATCGAGAACTTTCCTCATCTACAGCCCAGCGTCTCAACGCCAGCGTACAGCAACATTCTGTTTCTTCTCAAAGGTTGGTGTTGATAGTTGAAGCTGTCGCCCGCTATATTGAAGACTTAACAGACCAACTCAAAGCTTTAGGTTATCGCGTAGTTATAGCGCGATCGGGGACAGAAGCAGTAGAAAAAGCTCGTCGCTTACAGCCAAAAGCTGTATTTTTAAATCCCTTGCTACCGTTATTGTCTGGTTGGGATGTGCTAACTTTGCTCAAATCTGATGCGGTAACTCGCCATATCCCCTTAATTGTCACCGCAACCGGTGCAGAAAAGGAGCAAGCATTTGCCAATCGAGCCGATGGTTTTTTAAGTTTACCAGTACAGTCTCAGGCATTAGCGCCATTATTAGAGAGTATATGTGCTACACCCAAAATTTCTGCATCCGGCGTAGAGAGTAATGAAATTAGTAGCAGCAGAACGCCATTGCGAATTTTAAGATTAGTTAATTCCGAAGTAGAAACAGTTAATCATCAAGCTTTATTAAGAGAACATCGAGTCATCGAAGTAGACGATCTCGATCAGGCGGAACTGTTGGCGCGAGTTTGGCAATTTGATGTAGTTTTGTTGGATGTAGAGAACCCTACAGCCCAAATGTATCTGCAACAACTGACAAAGCACCCCCGATTAGCCGCCCTACCACTGGTGACTTGCGATGTCGGGACTACTTTAGCAGCTTCTCAAATACCGGGGCTATCTGTGTTTCCTTGCTTACAACCATTGGGGAAAGACAATAGTAGCAGTAATAGTAAAACCGAAGCTTTATTATCAGTGCTGCAAATTGCTTCTGGTATTTGCTGTCCGCCAAATATTTTAGTAGTAGATGCTACTACCCTCAAAGATTTACCCCAGGTAAGACGCAAGCAAATGCGCAGACAGCGTTGTGCTAAACCATCAGCAATTAGTGGAGAAAATACAGAACGGGGATCTGAGTGGTTTCAAGCGTTAATTCAGTATTTACAAACTGCTGGGTTAAAAGCTGCAATTAGTAATGGTTGGACAGAAATCTTACAACAAATTCGCCATCAAAGCGTTGATGTATTGCTGATTTGTTTAGGAGAATCGCCAATTTCTCCAGAATTGCTCAAAGCATTAAAAGCATTAACAGATTTACCGTTTAATTTACCCCCAATTTTAATCCTTGACCAAAGATTACATAATAATGGAGCGATCGCGCAAACTAAAACCACCCGTTCCGTCATCGAAAAACAGAGAAAAACTGGCTTAGAAACTATAGAAAGTATAGCCAATGAAATTTCGGCGCAAATTTTACCCCGCTCAATCTCAATGGAAGATTTATTAAACGAAGTTAATCAGGCTTTGGTTATTAGTCATCAACATAAATGAGGGAGATGGTTGACGGTTGACTGTTGACTGTTGACGGTTGACTGTTGACGGTTGACTGTTGACGGTTGACTGTTGTTATAGTGCTTTTTGAAGAGTTGATTCTTAATCAAGCCGTCTCTAGTATTTCTAATATACAAGGTTGGGTAGAAGTTCGTGAAACCCAACATATACATGGCGTTGGGGTGTTGGGTTTCGTTCCTCAACCCAACCTACATTTGTACAAACCCGCATAAGGGCGGGGTTTCCCCGCCCCTACGAAAATTAAAAATTACATAAACAAATGCTGATGAATATGACAACTGACAACTGACTACTGACAACTGACTACTGACTATTTGACGATATATCTAACTTTTGATTTTTGATTTTCTTCACAGCAATTCGTGTGAGATAATAAGCGCCTTTACTGCTGAGATGTTGATATTCATCTGGTTCTAAATCCATTGCGACAAATCTGTCTTGTTCGGCTAACAAAAGTACAGAAGTGGCTTTGGCTGGCTTGGTATTTTCCTTGTGAATATAGTCTACAACTTCATCGGATGATGATAAATATTTAACATGCTGATGGCTATAAAACACTACCGTCGGCTTTTTAAAGCCCAACATGATGACTTCTTCATTGGGTTGTTTGACTTGACTAACCATGACAGACAATTCTCGTAAAGGTAGCTGACGCTGCTGATCCATGACTAATAAAGCAGGCATCAAAACTACAATAAAAAAGGCAATAAAACCGAGTAAATTGGCATTAATAATACCTTGCCAACTGCGATTGATAATACAAGCGGCGATAAAAATTGCTGTCAGTAGCCAAATAATCCCCCCCAAGACTGGTAAACCTAATTCTTGAATCCGGTTATATAAGTTGGGTGCGGCGGGATCGTAGCCGACTAATTTAGTTAATTGCCACAATGCGATCGCTAGTGCTGATAAAAATGCCACATTTACCCAAGCGCTCCCCAAAAATGATTTGGATGCTGGGGATCGCTTCTCTGTCTCGCCTTCACCGATAAAGTCACTCCATAATAGGGCGACTAAAATCGCTGCTGCTGGCATTAATGGCAACACATAGCTAGGTAGTTTGGTAACAGCGATGGTAAAAAAGATAAAAATGCTGAGAAACCAGACACAAGCAAATAAACTTAATTGCTGAGAACGTTCTTGAGATAGCCAGCGCGATCGCTGCCAAAATTTCAGTCTAATCAGGGCAGCAGGCAGATAAACTGAATATGGGGCAAAGCCTAGCAACACTACCAGAAAGTAAAAATACCAAGGTGCGGAGTGTCCGTTAACTACTTCCGTGAAGCGTTCTATATTGTGATAACCAAAGAAAGAATTAATATAATTCCAGCCATTACGCCAAATTACTAGGGCATACCAGGGAACTGATAACAGTAAAATAATCCCTATCCCTAGCAATACATTCATTTCTCGCCATACTTCTCTGAGTTTTCCCAGATAAATAACAAAAGCACCAATAATAATGGCTGGTAAGACAATCCCCACAGGCCCTTTGGTTAAAATTCCGCCAGCTACAAGGACATAACAAGCTAAATACCATTTATTAGGTAATTTAGAATTTGCTGGTGATGGCGAATTCCCTGCATAACCGAGAAAGAAGCAAAGTAAAGCTGAGGCTATACACCCAGTTAGCAGCATATCGGAAACGCCAATTCTACCCCAAGCGATCATTTCTGGGGTTAGCGCCATGATAGTTGCTGCTAGTCCTGCTGTTAAGTAACGGCGTGCTGGACGAGAAACCTGTTCTAATTCATCCTGTTTAGTTAATGACCAATGTACTGTGTAGAAGGCTAAACCAATCGTTCCCATTGCAGCGATGACTGATGGAATCCGCGCTCCCCACTCATTTACACCCATGATTGCATAAGCGATCGCCTGACACCAGTAAATTAATGCTGGCTTATCAAAGCGCGTCTCTTGATTAAAATAGGGGGTGATCCAATCCCCAGTAATTAACATTTGTCGGGAAGCTTCAGCAAACAGTGGTTCTGTTTCATCCACTAAGCCAATGTTGCCTAAATTCCAACCATAAGCAATCCAACCAATTACAATCAACCACAGAACTGATACAGTCACAGCAAGGGCTGGACGCTGTAGTATATTCTTGAACCACTGGTCAACAGTTTGGGGAAAGCTCACTTTCATCTTCATTAGTAATCAGTCAATGGTTAATAGCCTACATTCTTTAGTCGCTGACTGGTGATATTTTGTTCTTGGTAGCTGTTGCTAACTTTAGATCCCCAACTTATTGAAGAAGTCGGGGATCTAAAAGGCGATCGAATTACAAGTTAGTAAGCTATTCTGCTTTTAAGTTGCACAATCCATCATGAGGGCTGTTGACAGTTGACCGTTGACTGTAGGGGCGGGTTTATTTAGATCTTGGTTGATTAACGAGGATATCTGTGAACCCGCCCCTACAACAGTTAACAGCCCTTATTAGTAGTTATGCAATTTAGACGCGCATTAGCTGAATTACTGATTCAGTATAAGTAGCCATTCTTGCTTTTGGGAATCCCATTTAGGCAGAGATGTTTCTCCTACTACGTAAGGGCCCCAGTAGCGACGAGAACCATCTTGCGCAAAAGCGACTACAACATCTCCCTTTTCTAACTTTAAATTCCCGGTTGGTAAAGATAGTAACAACCCCTTTTCACTTCCTTCTTGGGGTGCAAAATCCCAATGTGCGGGAATTTCTTGTTGGTTTTTTGGCGCTGAATTACCCTGAGACTTTCGCGCTAATAAAGCTATGCGCACAGGCTGATTTGTTTGATTACTCAGGCGCAAAGTTCCCCGATCCTTAGCAGTTCCAATTGAGTCTTGACGATATGCTAGGCGGGTAGTAATTTGGCTAGTGCTATCTTCTACTTTGTTACTTGCGGTTGTTACTGAATCGGAAACATTAGTAGAAGTTAATGTTTCATGAGCCACGGCTGAAGATACATTGCTGGCTACCTCAGAAGTTCCGTTAGGTGGTGAAGTAGCTGAATCTGGATTTGTAGTCTCAAAAGAAACACTCATACCAAAGCACCCCACCAGTAACCCTAACAGTCCTACAGAACAGGCTAGAACAGCAGCGTTACGATACACTGACGTTTTCATTTTGATTAGTTATTAGAAATAAGTATTTGTCTAGGCTTGACCAAATAGTAGCCTATTCCTTGAAGAGGCAAGTACTGAAACTGCCTACTATAGAGTCTCCTGAAACCAAGTCATGCTATGTATCATAAGTAGCATTTTCAGGAAACATACTAGCAAAAAGAATTACCTTGAGTTTCGCGGGAAAAATCAGGTAGAACCCTGATGAATCAAGGCTTTATTCTTGAGTGCCTGGGAAATACAAACTATAATTATGATACATAATTAGCAAATTTATTCGTAAAAACACAAAGAGCAATTTTGATTTTAGAAGTAGCGATCGCAACTAAGATGATGGCGATAAACCCTCAGATAAATCTGGGGAATGAACTTCATTTTTCTTAATATCTCACCCTTCATCTTTTAAGATAACTCTTCTGGTTGAGGGGTAACACCTCACAGCAGAAAATTTTTTTGAGCGTCTTGGTTTCACAAAGATGAGACAATGTATAAAATGCGATCGCCACTGAACAACCAAATAGATAATTAAGCTACTACTTAGGGAATTCTAAGTAACAAATATTCCAATGGTATTGTTGACGGTTGACTGTTGACGGTTGACTGTTGACTGCTAACCATTAACAACTTAATCAGTGGAATAATTTATTTTTTGTACTTCCCTAAAATAAGCTTAAGCTATAACCGATATCCTCAAGAAGAGGAATATTTGAAGATTTCGTGACTTTTGATTCCAGTCTTAATCATGCAAAACACTAGGCTGAATAACTTGCTAGATACCATTGCTAGCCGCTTGAGTCAATGGTTCCTCAACCCTTGGCGGCGATTGTCTCTACTGGTAATCAGTTTTTTCTTTGGTACCTTTCTGGGTACAGCAATTTCTACCACTGCGGGACAAAAAGCCGAATTAGATATTGTGGTAGCGGCGTTTCTAGTCTTTTTGACGGAAATCACTAGCAGAATATTTTATAACCGGAATTTTTTCTCCAAGCGATCGCTGTGGGTGGAAGCGCTAAATATTCTCAAAATAGGGTTTATCTACAGCCTGTTTATTGAAGCCTTTAAGTTGGGATCGTAATTGGGCATTGGGCATGGGGCATTGGGCATTGGGCATGGGGCATTGGGCATGGGGCATTGGGCATGGGGCATTGGGGCATTGGGGGCGGGTTTATTTTAGATCGTTATTCGTAGGGGCGGGGTTTCCCCGCCCTGGTGAGAGGTTCAATGTTACGTTTTTGATTGCAGTTTGGTATCAATTGTTATGGGGATGAGAATATGGGTTCGTGGCTGGATGAAATTCTGAGTACGGGGAAAGCTTCGGAAAGTTGGCGACAAAAGGCTAAGGAAGCAGCTTTAGCTGATAATTTACGATCGCCTGCTTGGGATATCAACCCAAGAAACGTGGATGAAGTCATCGAAACGCGATCGCAATTACTCGAATCTATACTCCCAGCTTTTCGGGAATTTTGCCAAAATACCCTGCAAAAGCGACCCCAACAGATGTTACCTGTACTGTGGGACTTGTGGCTACCTTTAGCAATCAACATCAGATTACAGCGCCAAAAATTGGGATATCCCTTCATCCAAGGAATTTTAGGCGTACAGGGAACGGGTAAAACTACCATGTGTCAAGCGCTGACGTTGATTTTGCAGCAGATGGGATACCGTACCCTGAATTTATCATTGGATGACTTATACAAAACCTATAGCGATCGCTTACTTTTAATTCAACAAGATCCCCGGTTAATTTGGCGAGGCCCCCCAGGAACCCACGATATTGATTTAGGCTTAAATGTACTCGATGGAATTCATCAATCCCAAAGTCCGGTAACTATTCCCCGCTTTGATAAATCAGCTTACAACGGCGCAGGCGATCGCACTACCCCAGAAATTGTCACAGATGTAGATATTTTGCTCTTTGAAGGCTGGTTTGTGGGAGTGCAACCAATCGATCCCCAAGCTTTTGATAATCCACCACCACCAATTATCACAGCAGAGGATCGGGAATTTGCCCGCGATATGAATCGTCAATTAGAGAACTATCTACCCCTGTGGCAACGCTTAGATAGTTTAATAGTGTTATATCCCAGGGATTACCATTCTTCCTTAGCATGGCGCAAACAAGCCGAACAGCAAATGATAGCTGCTGGTAAATCGGGGATGAGTGATACACAAATAGAAGAATTTGTCAATTACTTTTGGCGATCGCTACATCCAGAATTATTCCTCAAACCCCTAATCGAGTCACCCCATGTTGATTTGGTAATTGAGATAAATAGCGATCGCACTTTGGGCAAAATCTACTGACAAGAGAGACAAGGAATTTTAGATTTTAGATTTGCGATTTTGGATTCCAATCTAAAATCTAAAATCCAAAATCCAAAATTGTTTCAATGCCCAATGCCCTAATCCCCACATTTAATCTTCTCAATTAATTGATAAAATGGTTGCCAATTATCATCTTGGGTAATTGGTTCCCAAATTGATTCAATCACAGGTCTTAATAAAGCCGTTTTGGGATTATATCGACGTAAATTTTGAGCAATGACATCAATTTTATCGATATCAAAATTATTTAACGCTTTATGGTACAAAATACACCAATTATCAAACATGGCTGACGCTCCCGTAGCCGGGACAATATCACTATCATGTAAAACAAATGCCGGATCGTCGCGCCAATTTGCAGCAAAAGTCCGCGCCATTTCTGCGAAGAATTGATGATAAGGGACTCGACTATCTTGTAAGAATTCAATTGTTAGGGGAAAGAGTTCATCAAGTTCCGGCGCTTGTAAATCTTCAAAGCCTAACCTCTTCAACATTAAAGCACGATATTCGGCACGATAATATTCATCAAACTTAGCTAATCCCTGCTCCATCACACCTTTATCAATGATTTCTTTTAAAGGTTCCTGGAGCATTTCTAAATTTAACTTACAAATTCCTGGCTGATGGCTGTAACAATAGCGGCGATAATAATCAAAATATGCAGCAGTAAAATAGGGATCGTAGGTAGGAATAAAAGCATAAGGGCCGTAATCAAAACTCTCCCCAGTAATGGACATATTGTCAGTATTTAACACTCCATGACAAAAGCCAGCTACCATCCATTGCGCTACAAGTTCTGCGACTCTTTTAACTAATTCTGCATAAAATAACGCATATTTATCTACCTCTGTAATTAAGTGTGCATAATATTGCTCAATTACATGGTTTAATAACTTTCGGCTTAAATCGGGACGGCGTAAATAATGTAATCGCTCAAAAGTGCCAAAGCGAATATGAGAACTGCTCATTCTTACCATCACAGATGAGCGAGTTGGAGAAGGTTCATCACCGCGCCATAGAGATAAACCTGTTTCAATCATAGTTAAACAACGGGAGGTGCGCACACCCATGTAATGCAAAGCTTCCGCAGCTAAAACTTCGCGCACACCACCTTTAAGTGTAAGCATCCCATCACCACCACGGGAATAGGGAGTTCTCCCCGAACCTTTAGTACCAAAATCGTATAATTCCCCATCAATCCCGCGTACTTGTCCGTACAAAAAGCCTCTACCATCACCCAAGCCAGAATTATATTCGCCAAATTGGTAGCCATGATAACGTAGAGCTAATAATGGTTGACGCTCTGCAAATTTGCCAAAGGCGGTGATAAAATCTTCATCGGTGACTGTTTGAGGATTTAATCCTAAACGGGGTAGTAATGCATCGTTGCGCCAGCGCAGGATATGTTGCGGAAATTCTGCTGCTGCGACTTCGTCATAGTAGTCATTGCCTAAAGATTCTAAGGCTGGTTCATATTTCAGGTTAACAAACGGATTGCGAGAATTTGTTTGGTTGGAAGTTTCAGCCAGAGTCATTACAAGTAAAGCTTGATGAATTCTTCTCTTAATACTACAAGTTTTGCGAGTTGTGGAGTTATAGCTGTTGACTGTTGACTTTTGACTGTTGACTGACTCGAAAGGCTTTTATTGTCAGGATTTTATCTTAGCTTGATGTCCTAATCTATCTGGCTACGGCTATAATTCACCAAAAAAAGCGGGGAATTGGATATTTGATGATCCTTTTCCCCATCACCTGGTGTTGCTGAAGCAACTTAGTATGAACACTAACTACTATCACAGTTAATTGTGGAGTTGTTGTGTATTCTGTATGGATTTGCCATGAAATTTTTCATTACAGTCAACAGTCAACTGTCAACTGTCAACTGTCAAAAATAATTTTTAGCTAAGAGTTGAGTTTTGTCCACTGAGAATTGGTGAGACTGGTAAGAATATGATCTTGCCACTCTCCATTAATTAATAAATAGTCCCTAGCATATCCTTCCACAACAAAGCCCAGCCTTTTAAGTACATTACCGCTACGTTGATTGTGTGGCATATAATTTGCCATAATTCTATGCATATTTAACTCGGTAAATACATAATCAGTGGCGGCTTTCAGTGCTTCTGTCATATAGCCTTTACCTTGTTGGGTTTCCGCCAGACTATAGCCAACATAGCAGAAATGAGCAGCACCCCGGACAAAATTAGTGAAATTAATAGTACCGATGATTTCAGTTAAGCTTTTTTTCGGATAAATAAACAATTTTAGAGAATTATCATTAATAAATTCTAATAAATTACCTTCAACTTGATACTGCCAATATTTAACTGTAAAAAAACCTTCAGCCCATAGGGGATAAAATGGCGTCAGATAATCTTTATTTTCAGTAAAAAATTTGAGAATTTGGGGAATATCCTCTTGGATACCGATTCTTAATAACAGGCGATCGCTCGTTATCAATGGTAGTTCTGATTTCATAGACAAATATCATTAACTGGATTATTTAAGTCAAAATTTAAGGTTTTTTTAACTAGTTAATGCCGATTACAAATGAATAAGCAGATAAGTGTAATTTAATTTACAGAAATTTAATCAGCAACCTCCAGAATGGATAAATTTAGCAGTTGTCAAACTGGGTATAGTTTCCAGCTTGAGGAAGTTATACCCAAAGATTAGCATCGTAGCTGTTGATGAGATAACTTTATTGACGCTTAATCTACTGTAAAACCAAAATCTTGATAAGCTGATTTCTAATATCTATAAGCAAATCAATGGAAAAGCGATCGCCAATCAAGCACATAGGCAGCGTTACAAAAGTGCGATCGCTCTACCAAATGCAGTATCTTAGGATATTCAACAAAAAGACAGTTCTTGGTAAATCCAGACTATAAGAAGGATAAGCGATGTCCGTGGGAAGAATCCGCTACGATTGGCAAGAAGCAGAAATTCAGGCGATATACAATACGCCATTGCTAGAGTTGATTTATCAAGCTGCTAGCGTACATCGCCAATTTCACAACCCAAAACAAATTCAAGTTTGTAAGCTAATCTCCATTAAAACCGGAGGTTGTCCAGAAGATTGTAACTATTGCGCCCAATCTTCCCGCTACAAAACAGAAGTAAAACCCGAAGCCCTGTTAGAAAAAGAGGCAGTAGTTAGTATAGCCGAAAAAGCTAAACAAACAGGTGTCAGCCGCATTTGCATGGGTGCAGCTTGGCGGGAAGTACGGGATAATTCTCAATTTGAGACAGTGCTAGACATGGTAAAAGATGTCACAGCAATGGGTTTAGAAGTCTGCTGTACCTTGGGAATGTTAACCGCAGATCAAGCAAAACGCTTAGAAGATGCGGGACTTTACGCTTATAACCATAACTTAGATACATCGCGGGAACATTACAGTACTATTATTACCACCAGAACATATAGCGATCGCCTAAATACTATCGAAAATGTGCGTCAAACCAATGTTACCGTATGTTCTGGCGGAATTCTCGGCTTAGGTGAAACCCCTGAAGATAGAGTATCCATGTTACATACTCTAGCAAATCTCAGCCCCCATCCCGAATCTGTACCGATTAACATTCTCTCCCAAGTTCCAGGTACGCCCCTAGAAAATCAGCCAGATGTCCCCATTTGGGATGTAGTGCGAATGATTGCCACAGCCAGAATCATTATGCCAGCCTCCGATGTTCGTCTTAGCGCTGGTAGGGCGAGACTTTCTCAAGTTGAACAAGCCTTATGCTTCATGGCTGGAGCCAATTCTATCTTTTCCAGCGACGACAACAAAATGTTAACTGTGACAACACCCTGTCCAGATTACGATGCTGACAAAGAAATGTTGAACTTGCTTGGCTTAGAAATGCGTCCCCCAACCAAAAGAGAAGCGAAAGTAACAACACCTGCCATTGTCGGATAATTAAAAACAAATTATGCCAAATCGTAGGGGCGGGGTTTCCCCGCCCTTACGAGTTTTGCGCTTGGTAAGTTAACGATTGGGATGATGTTTTTATTTGCAAATCCCTAACAAAACCAAGCAGATACAGCATAATTGCCAGTTGGTGAAGTACAGATTATATCGTTGATTGTAGGGGCACTGGCACTGCCATGCCCCGAAGCGCATACCTCATTTACCTGAAATCTGCTGTAAATTACGAATTAGTAATTACGATTACAGAATTTTAGCAGCACGCAGACCAAACAATAGACCGCTAGCAATGCCAATAAACAAAGCCAAGAAACCAATATAAGCTACAATTGCAAACATTTATCTTTCTCCACAATACTTCACTAAATCTATTGAATCATTAGTTAGTGGTAATTGGGCATTGGGCATTGGGCATTGGGCATTGGGCATTGGGCAAAATTTATTTCTTCTTCCCCCTGCACCCTGCCCCCCTGCCTCCTCAATCCCAGATTGCGGTAAAATACAGCCCACGGGCGTGTTTTTAGGGCTGGGCAATGACTTCTGTAATTAGCGTGAATTTACCACAGCAATCTTATGAGATTGCGATCGCACCTGGAAGCTTAGAACAACTGGGTGAAAAAATGAGCAGTTTCAAATTAGGTAAAAAGGTACTGCTGGTTTCTAACCCGACGATTTTTAAACATTATGGCGAAAAAGCGATCGCATCTTTACAAAATGCCGGATTTACAGTCTCTACTTGTATTCTGCCACCTGGGGAACGCTACAAAAACCTCAACTCAATTCAAAAAATTTACGATGCAGCTTTAGAAAACCGCTTAGAACGTTCCGCCACCATTGTCGCCTTGGGTGGTGGTGTCATTGGCGATATGGCTGGTTTTGCAGCCGCAACTTGGCTGCGCGGAATTCATGTCGTCCAAGTTCCCACCACATTACTAGCAATGGTAGACTCCGCAATTGGCGGGAAAACAGGCGTTAACCATCCCCAAGGTAAAAACTTAATTGGCGCATTTCATCAACCACGCCTAGTATTAATCGATCCCACAGTCTTAAAAACCCTACCTGTGCGCGAATTTCGTGCCGGTATGGCAGAAGTAATTAAATACGGCGTCATCTGGGATGCAGAATTATTTGCCCAAATGGAAGCCAGCAAACACCTCAATCAACTGCGCTACATTAAACCGGAACTGATTGAAAGCATATTAATTAGGTCTTGTCAAGCTAAAGCCGATGTCGTCAGCAAAGATGAAAAAGAAGCTGGATTAAGGGCGATTTTAAATTACGGTCATACAATCGGTCATGCTGTAGAAAGCTTAACCGGTTACCGTGTAGTTAATCATGGCGAAGCTGTAGGAATTGGCATGGTAGCCGCCGGACAAATTGCGGTAGAACTGGGAATGTGGCAAACAGCAGAGACAGAACGTCAAAACGCCTTAATTCAAAAAGCAGGTTTACCCACACAATTACCATCTGGGCTAGATATTGAAGCTATTATTGACGCATTGCAACTAGATAAAAAAGTCAAAGCAGGTAAAGTCAGATTTGTTCTACCCACACAGATAGGTGTAGTCACAGTTACCGATGAAGTTCCCGCAGATATTATTCGTCAAGTCTTGCAGAAAATGTAAATAATCTCAAATCTTTAATCGAACATGGTCAAACTTGAAGCTAATAATAAACTGACCTTGCAAGAGTTCTTAAATCTTCCTCCAGATGAGGGAGATATCACCTACGAACTTGTTGATGGCCAAGCAATTGCGAAAATGTCACCAAAGAAATTTCACTCTAAACTAACTCGTGCCCTTCTCAATTTAATCGAGGAATTATCCGCAGGTAAAGGAGAAGTTTGTCCAGAATTGGCTATAGCATTAACCCGCCAAGGAAAAGATTGGCTACCAACGCCGGATCTGTTGTATATATCTAATGAACGTTTACCCGCAGACTGGGATGAAGAGGGAACTTGTTCTGTTCCTCCCGATTTGGTAATTGAGATTATTTCCCCCGGACAAACCTTCGGACAAATGACGGCTAAAGCCAAAGATTATTTAGATGCTCAAGTCTTGCGGGTTTGGGTGGTAGACAGTAAAGCCAGAAGTATTACTGTGTTTTACCCAGACGCGCCACCCAAGACATTTATGGGGGATGAATTACTTACAGATTCCTTATTTGAGGGGTGGGAATTTACCGTTGAGCAATTGTTTCAAAAAGCGAAAATTCCCTTAAAGTAGTGTGGGGATGAGCTAAAAGCTGAATTAAATATACACATAGCCTAATTTGGTTAAATTAGCGGATTTATCAATTGTGAACTTAATATACAAATCGTATACTTGATTTTGTAGTTACAAAACTTGATTTACAACTTGTATATTTGATTTACGAATTAGAAAACTTGATTTACGAATCGTATACTTGATTTACAACTCGTATATTTGATTTACGAATTAGAAAACTTGATTTACGAATCGTATACTTGATTTACAACTTGCACTCGCAGCAAATACAGCAAATTGCCAAAATTGACTTTCTACTCTGGGTAGGTGATAGAATTTTCGCGATCGCTCATCATTCACAAAGCATCTCATACCAATTTAAAAAAACGTGAATGCGACAGATTGTAGGGGCACTGGCACTGCCATGCCCCGAAGCGCGTACTGTATTGCATTCAACCGAGAAACACTATATTAAACTTTCGTTTTCTTGAACATTTGACGCCGACGCTGAAATTCCTTTTGATTTGTACGCAAAGGGACTACATCAGCCTCGCTACTCTCTCTAGCTACGCGAATCAGTAACGCCGCACCGACAAGACTAGCAATCATCGAATTACCACCATAACTAAACATAGGTAAAGGTAAGCCCGTAGTTGGTAAAGCCCCTGTAGCTACCCCAATATGTAGCAAAGATTGTCCTACCATCACAATCGTCACCCCAATCGCGACCAATCGAGACACAGGATTTTTCGCCTTTAG
The DNA here is from genome assembly GCF_963889195.1 of Calothrix sp. FACHB-168. Taxonomy (NCBI): domain Bacteria; kingdom Bacillati; phylum Cyanobacteriota; class Cyanophyceae; order Nostocales; family Calotrichaceae; genus Calothrix; species Calothrix sp. FACHB-168. Next base: position 176,569 of record NZ_CAWPNJ010000002.1, on the reverse strand, counting down.
CGCCACCATTAAACCCAAAGTAGCGAACATAGCCAACATCAACAGCAAAACCATACTCCCCACAAAACCAAATTCTTCAGCGAACACCGCAAAAATAAAATCAGTATCCTGAATTGGGAGATAAAACAGCTTTTGTTGAGACAAGCCAAACCCCGAACCCCAAGTTTGACCAGAACCAACAGCTAGCAAACTTTGCACCAATTGATAGCCATCCCCTGTAGCATCAGCCCAAGGATTCATAAACGACATCACCCGCTTGCGCTGGTACTCCTTAATGCTAATACTCAATAAAGCTAACAAAACTCCACCTACAGCTGTTCCCCCCAAATACTTGTAAGGTAACCCTGCTGCTAAAGCAATTAACCAAATAGTTGTCCCGCACAGTGCTGTAGTACTCAAGTTAGGTTGAGCAATAATTCCTAAAAGTACCAGCCCAAAAATACCCAACCAAGTAAAGCGAACCCGCCAACTTAACTTTTCCCACTGACCAAATAGTCGCGCACTTTGGAGTACTAAAAAAGGCTTAATCAGTTCTGAAGGCTGAATAGGAATCGGGCCAATCGCAATCCAACGCGCCGCATCAAAAGCTTTTTTGCCTAATCCTGGTATGAGTGTACAGAAAATTAACAAGAGAAACAATATTAAAAACCAATGGCTGACCCCTAAGATTTTTTTTAAGGGGAGATGGACAATTATATTGAATAAAATTAGCGAAACCAGCACCCAAAGCAGTTGACGCTTAAAGTAATACAACCCATCATTCTGACGAACAGCAGCAACCGTATAAGATGCTGAAAATAAGATAATTAAACCGACAAACAGCCAAATCAATGTTAACCAGCGCAACAGGCGCGCCTCCAAAGCCCAGCTGGAAACGGAATTATCAAAAATCGGAATCAGGCGACTTAGATTCACAATCAGTATAGGTATAAGAACTTTTAGATTTTAGATTTGATATTTTAGATTTGGGAAGGGTAAAACAGTAATTAACTTGTATAATATGTACCCTGAATAAATTACCAATACCCGAAGATAGATGTTTCTGATTTTACAGTTTTTGGGAGCCTGAGGATTTTCCCTCCCAAGCAAAGCATGGAAACTAGATGAAATTAGGGTTTTAGGGAACTCCAAAAAATAAATTATGCCAAATTGTAGGGGCGGGGTAACCCCGCCCCTACGAGTTGCGGGTTTGGTAAGTTAATGATTGGAATATTTTGTATTTGGAAGTCCCTGACGTTGACTTGAGATCTAGAAAGGATGAGATTCTACAAAAAAAGTCCGCTTCTGCGGACTAGTTGAAACCCTATAGTATTGAGTTCGTAAGCTAATGTGCGTCTAAATTGTCTAAATACTAATTAGGGCTGTTCATTGTTGTAGGGGCGGGTTCACAGATATCCTCGTTGATTAACAAAAATATAAATAACCCCGCCCCTACGGTCAACAGTCAACAGTTCTGACAATGGATTGTACAACTTAAAAGCAGAATAGCTTATCACCTCAGGCTTAACCTGAAACCTGATTGCAGGATTTAGCTTATTGGTTTTAAGGCTGACTCTGCAACTTTTTCATTTCATGCTGCACATCTAAGGCAATCTGCAATGCTTCATTGAGTATACGGCCATGTTCAGTAGCCTGTTCGGTAACCTGCATTGCTGTTAAAGTTGCCAAATTATCAGCAAAGAAATCACTATGATTAATAATAAAGTTTTTATTTTCTCGCAAAATTTTCTCGGTTTTGAGCGCCCTTACTAAATCATTTCGCGTCAGTCGCAGTGCTGCTAACACTCTCTCTCGTTCGCGAATGCTGACATCTGAATTACCAGCATCTTCTATTTGATCGTTAATATCGATGGCTTTAATAATTGCATTATATCTATCGACATCGTTTAATAAAATTTGCAAAGAATGTGTCATGTTTGCTTTTAGCAGTTTACTACGTTTTCTCCACATTACGTATAAACCTATTTGGGTAACTCCCCCCAGCCATAACCCCAAAACCATCAATACTAACCAAGATGGAACTGTCAGCCACAAATCGAATAATTTGACGATGAAATCAAAAGCTATATAACAGCCAACTAATATAGAAAAGCTGATAAAAACTACTGTAGCGCCTTCAGTTCCTTTAATCTTTTCTAGAACTTGCTTTACAAATTGCCCTACCGGAACAATAATATTTATGAGTTCATCCTTAACAGGCAGATTAGTCAAATTTTGTAGTTCTTTGGCAGTAATCTCCAATCCTTGTAAATCATCTCGCACAGTTTTATCCACCTTGCCAGAATAGTTATTTAGTACAATATAGCAAGCTAATTTTTGGAATGTTAAGTCAGAAGTTTTATTGATAACTCATCTGTTAAATAAATATTTACATCGAGCGAATAAGAGTTTTTGTACAATCAGATACTATTAAAACCCTTGGCAATGACCAATGATAGCCTTTACCAACTATCTTGAATTGCGCGGCTCTACTATGCAATAAATATATGAGTTTTTCAAGTTACATTTAATCAAATTAATTTGTTTTTTCTCGGCTTACACTTGACGCTAGCGAAAATATCTAGTATGTTGCGACGGCAATTAACCTACTATGTAAAATGCCTAAAAAGCTTGAGTTATAAGTATTATTTCTTTTTACTTTTTACCTTTTACTTTTTACTTGTTCTACTAGGATGTTCTTCTAGGACAAAGTTTAGCTGAACAATTAGCTCCTTATCGACAGAGAAATGGTTATGCTTTACTATTGTATCTAGCAGACTGTCTAGGAGCAATGCTTACTGCCGACGACAAAGAACTGCTAGTGAATGTTTTTATTTGTTGACAATTCCTGGCTAGGAAGCTGAGTCAGCCAGTTCAGTCATTAAATCTGTAGATGCTCTTGGGTGGTATTTTCCAAGAGTAGTAACTGTCATCACAAGTTCCCTCCTATCCGGAAAAAGCTTTTTCCCATATCAACACCAAAGAATTGCATAAATTCTGGATAACTGCTGTATATATAGTAGGAGTGCATCAGACTGATTAAATTAACTGACAATTTAACAAGTCAATTTGCCCTCAAACTCACTAAGAATAATTTTTTAGCAAAATAAAATTGATGGCAAAATGTTTGATTTATTTTTGATATTATGTAAACTTGCATACTGATTATATACTTCCCATTTCACGGGACAAATATTCAGTAGATATTTTGCTACCTTGTCTACTGTTTCTCGGAAGAGTTTCCTTATGCTATGAGTATTGTGTGGAATTAATAAAGATTACTATATTTAGTTTAATTACCAAATTTTACTTATAGAATAAGACTCATTAAATTAGCTGTATATTTACAAATATAGAGGTAGGAATAAACTTACAATTATTGAAATGAAGATAATTGATGTAGTATGTAAGCGCTTATTGCGCAATGTTTTTATAACATGGATACTCATCATGAATAAAATTTAAAATAGGCTAGTACAGCTACCGAGTAAGTCAAAAGCTTGATATTATTAGCTTTTCCTTCAAGGGAAATGGTATTTTTATTTCTGCTGTGCTTTACGATTTGGCAAGTGCAATTGATTGAATGATTCTTTGTCAAGATCAGTTACCCACAGGGGTATATGTGTCAAGATTAGGATGAGGACTTAGACGAGTCATCATATGTTAGGAACTTTACTCGACGGACGTTATCAAGTCCTCCAAGTCCTGGGAGGAGGGGGATTTGGGCAAACTTACATTGCACAAGACACACACCGGCCAGGTGCGCCCAGGTGTGTTGTTAAGCATTTAAAGCCTTGTACTCACAATCCAGAATTCCTGACAACAGCAAGACGTTTATTTAATAGTGAAGCAGAAACACTAGAAAAGTTGGGTCACCACGATCAAATTCCTCGGCTGTTAGCTTATTTTGAACAAGACCAGGAATTTTTTTTGGTGCAAGAGTTTATTCAAGGACATTCTCTGAAAACAGAATTTTTCCCAGGTCAACGCTGGACTGAAGAACAAGTTGTGCAGTTGCTACAACAAATTTTGGGAATTTTGGAGTTTGTCCACAGTCACAAAGTGATTCATCGAGATATTAAGCCGGATAATATAATTAGGCGACCTCAAGATTGCAAATTAGTGCTAATTGATTTTGGCGCAGTTAAACAAATCCAAACGCAATTACTCACAGTTGCTGGGCATGGAGATACTACTATTGCCATAGGTACCCCTGGGTATATGGCTACAGAACAGGGACAAGGGAAACCTCGCCCTAATAGTGATATTTATTCTTTGGGTATTATTGCGATTCAGGCTTTAACAGGCTTACATCCTAAGCAACTGCAAGAAGATCCGAATACAGGCGAAATTCTTTGGCAACACCACGCTCAAGTTAGTCCTTGGTTAGCCCCTATCATCTCCAAAATGGTGCTGTACCATTTTAAGGAGCGCTACCAGACTGCAACCGAGGTTTTACAAGTATTACAGCAGGTGATTAGCGATACTGAGGTTGATTATCAACTGACGCAACCGCCGTTATCTTTGATGCAGATTCCCCAGTCTGGAAATTCCCAACAGAATACAGTCAGACAGGAAGTAACTTCGATTTTAAATCCGGAGCAGCAGAAGTACCTGGAAAGTATACTTTTGCAGTATGTTGGCCCTTTAGCACCGACGTTAATTAGGCAGATTGCGGCATCAGCATCGAGTTATCAAGAAGTTGTAGACACCTTGTCAGTACATCTGGGAGAAAAACAAAAAAATGAGTTCAAGCAGAAGTCAATGATGTTTCTGCGGGAATCTACAACAAATTCTCAACCTAAGTCTAATACTGTACCCAGTCAGGCGGCTCCCGCAATTAGCGATCGCTTTGTGCGACAATGCGAGCAAGAGTTAGTTCGCATAATTGGCCCCATCGCTACTTTTTTAGTTCAAAAAGCAATTAAATCTGCGCCTCAAATTACAGAACAGGAACTGGTGAATACTTTGAAATCACAAATTCCCGACCCCAAAAAAGCAGCAGAATTTCAGCAACGCCTACTTTCTTAAAAATCTTATTAGTCAATAGTCAATAGTCAATAGTCAATAGTCAATAGTCAATAGTCATTTGTCATTGGTAAGGGTTTCAAGTCTATTTACTTACAGCAGTTTTCACCTATTTGAACCACATCTGTCGTAGGGGCACGGCAACAGTAAAATTATTGTATGTACCAAAAGATTGTCGGTGCCGTGCCCCTACAGCGTGGTCTATTTACAGGAAGATGCTGTAAATAACAGGGTTTAAAACCCCTACCTCTATACGTAGTATCATTTTCAGTCGGGGATTTACACCAATTTAATATGAAGATGCATATAATTTAGCCTGCGTAGGCAGGCTTTGTTTGTTTAGCCCCAGGCTTCTAGCCTGCGGGCGTTTATGTGCAGCTTCACAGAGAATTGGTATTACACCCAGACTGAAAATGTTTTGAATTTTGAATTTTGAATTTTGAATTTTGAATTTTGAATTTTGAATTTTGAATTGTTATTGACTTTGTTGATTTAGCATATCTATAGCTATTTGTAAACTATATTTCATCCGATTAAATGCAGAAGATAAACCACCAATTTCATCGTTAGAATCTTCATCAAAGTTAGCAGTCATGTCTCCGGTACTAACTTTTTGAGCGGTTTTTTCAATTTTTCTAATCCGCTCAATTACTGTTTTCTTGATTAAGAAGTTAATTAAAATCACGACGATCGCAAAAATCACAATCAACAGCCCCATGATCCACAGCCAAGTTTGTTGGGCGCTATTAAAAACCTGCTCTGAAGGTACTGAGATGATTTGAGCCGCTACAATTTCATTGAGTTTCCAACCGAAACCATTATTGGAACCATAGGTGGTTAACTGACTTTTAGGAGCCTGATCTGGGGTAGAATGACAACGCAGACAACTTTTTTGGGTGATGGCTAAGGGACGGGCAATATAAAAGACTGTGCCTTCTGGAAAGCTCCGAAAATCTGCAATTTCTTTGAGATTGGGGTTTTTGCGGAATCGCTCGACAACTTGCGCTTCAAAACTATCAGCTTTATCCCTTAAATTAGTCGGATTCAGTGTTGCTTCTTTATACAGAAAGTTTTTATATTCTTCATTTTTCCGTAAATTTTCAAATACTTCTGTAGCTGAAAAAGCCGGGACTGTTTCGGGAATAAATACTGGCTCGGTTTCTAGCCTGGGTTCAAGTAAGGGATTTATGCGGTCTTGTGTATATTGTCTGACAGAGTTCATAGTTTTAATCAAAATCAGAGCTTTGGTAGCAACTTCATTTTGCGCTCTGCGTTGGAGTAAACTTGATAAAGCTGTACCACTGATGACAATGCTAATGATAAAAACTACGATTAACAGTAAGTTAAATTTAGTACCAATATTAAAATTTTTGAATTTTATAAACATAATTATTATCTCTATACAAAACTTTACATATGATTGCAGAAATATAATCTTATATTACTTATAGCTAGTTTATAACGGATACTACAAAAGTAAACAAATATTAATTAAATTATTGTTGATTATTAGGCTGCATAACTTCTTAATCTCAAAGCTATTATAGTTTTTGCTCGCATAAATTACTCATGTCTTGGAAATTATCTCGTCGTGTTTTTCTTTTCCAAATGCTGTTTTTGGCGATGCATGGGTGTAAATCAAAATCGCCGTTTGAAGGTGCATTAACCATTGGGAGCATCAGCTATGGTGGTGGAGAAGAAATAATTACCCAGTACGCGAAATTCAATCGCCACTTAGCAGAAAAAACGAAATCACATATTAAGTTAGAGCCTGCTTTTAACGAAAATAAAGCAGCTGAACGCTTAGAAGCACGGGCGTGGGATTTGGTATTTGCACCACCGGGTTTAGCTGCAATTGCGATCGCGCGTTATCAATACGTACCTATTTTTCCTTTAGTGGGTGTAAGTAATTTGCGATCGGTGTTTGTCGTGCGCAAAGATAACCCCATCGCGGAATTAAAACAGCTACAAAATCAAATAGTAGCCTTAGGTCAAGTTGGGTCAGCAACCGGATATTATTTTCCCCTATTCAACTTGTATGGCATGACACTCAGTGAGATAATTTTTGCACCCACACCGCAAACAGTAATGGAATGGGTAGCTGTAGGTAAAGCCGCAGCTGGTGCTGTTTCTATTGCTGAGTATAATCTTTACAGCTCTCAGTTACAAAAAACTCAGTTTCGCATTTTGCACACCGATGTACATTATGTCCCATCAGGCGTAGTGTTGATCGGCCCTAATGTGGAACGAAATCGTCAAGAGTACATCCGCAAAGTTATGAATGAGTTTCCTTCGTCTTTAGCGCAAGAAGTTGGGTATGTACCCAACGGAACAATACCCGATTACCAATACATGATTTCTGTAGTTGAGCGAGTCAAATTAATTACACCGCAACTGCAAACTAAACCCGTGCGGTTATTTGTGGGTTAGTCATTTGTCATTTGTTAGAGACGCGATGAACCCTTGTCTGTACAAGAGTTATTTGGTAGAGACGCGATGAACCCTTGTCTGTACAAGAGTCATTGGTCAAGCTTTCTCCTTGTCTTCCTTCCCTTGTCCCCCTTTTAACCCCTAAATCCTATATGCGAATTTTATTTCTTCATAACAACTTTCCGGCTCAGTATCGTCATGTAGCTTTAACTTTGGCGCAAGATCCTAAGAATGTGGTGGTATTTGGCACAAAAAATCGCGAAGTTAATTTAGCTGGGATTAATAAGGTGATTTTTGCACCAAATCGCGATCCTCATCCTTCAACTCATCATTATGTTCGCCCATTAGAAGGTGCGGTATTACACGGTCAAGCTGTATATAAAATGGCGGAACAAATGAAAGCACAAGGTTTTGTACCGGATGTAATCTGCGGTCATTCTGGCTGGGGCCCGACTTTGTTTGTTAAGGATGCTTTTCCTAATACACCGCTAATTTGTTATTTTGAATGGTTTTATCACGCTGTGGGTACAGATGCAGATTTCGACCCAGCAGAACCATTAACTGTTGATGATGTTGCCCGTATCCGGGTAAAAAATGCACCGATATTAATTGATTTATATACTTGCGATCGCGGTTTGTCACCAACCAATTGGCAAAAATCTCAGTTCCCGAAAGAATTCCATGATAAAATCTCTGTCCTCCACGATGGAGTTGATACGGAATTCTTTAAACCAAATCCGGGAGCTAAACTGGTATTACCAAATCTTGACCTTTCTGGTGTGGATGAAATTGTCACCTATGTGGCGCGGGGAATGGAACCTTATCGCGGGTTTCCTCAGTTTATCGAGTCTTTGGCTTATGTTCAAGAACGCAGACCGAATTGTCATGCTGTAATTGTTGGGTCAGATCGAGTTTGCTATGGTAAATCTTTACCTGATGGTAAGACTTTTAAAGAGTTGATGCTCAACAAAGTTCCCTTAGATTTATCACGGGTTCACTTTACTGGCAGTTTACCTTATGTACAATATCTCAAAGTTATTCAAGCATCTTCTGTACATGTTTATTTAACCAGACCATTTGTACTTTCTTGGTCGATGATTGAAGCTATGTCTACAGGATGCTTAGTTTTAGGTTCTGATACTGCGCCTGTAACTGAGATTATCCGCGATGGTGAAAATGGTTTATTGGTAGATTTCTTTTCACCGCAGAAAATAGCCGATCGCATTGATGAAGTCTTAGATCATCCCCATAAAATGGCGGAACTGCGCGCTAATGCGAGAAAAACAGCCCTAGAGCGTTACGATTTAGCTAGTTTGCTTCCGCAACATATTCAATTAATTAAAGATGTGATTGCGTAGCGAGGACTAAAATCCTCACTACGTAATTAATTGACCAATGACAAATGACAAATGACAAATGACAAATGACAAACTTTACCAGTTATCTTTAATTGCAGCAACTTATTTACAATTGCAATTGAATGCGATCGCCTGGTACTGGTTCAATTACTTTGGTGCTGAGATTATTTTGCGCTAATGATGCCCGAAATTCCTCAACAGTACCTACAGTTGTCAGAAATTTGTCGATCAATCCTTCAAAGGTAACATCGCCACCTGCGGCTGTGGGTAGCATGACTTGCGGTTTTAACCACTTGGCTACTTCTAAGGCTTTGTTTGTTCCCTTAATAATCGAACCTACTAAGGGTAGGTTCAAATCAACCAGGGGTGTAATTACCACATCTACTGGTGCAGCTTGCTGAATTTGCGGGTCATGGGTGCCGTGAGGATCGTAGTATAAAGTTAAACCACTCTGCAAATCTTTGAGGAGATAACCATTTTCTCTGGCGTTAGGGCCTGCAAACAAACCATTAGTGGCTTTAATTTCTAAATTATCTTGAAATGTGAAAGTTTCACCGGGATTTAAGGCTGTTACAGAGGTATAACCTAAATTCTGCACTACTTTTGCGGCACTTAAAGAGGCTACCACCGGAATTTGGCGATTAAGTTGTTTGAGTGTTGGTGGGTGCGCATGATCTTCTAAACCCTGAGACAGCAGAATCAAGTCAATGTTTTCTGGTATGGGGCGTTCTTTGAGTTTAGTACCTTTAAATAGCCAATCCAAATTAATGAAGGTTAACGTATCCACTAGCCAAGGGTCTAGTAAGATTCGTTTACCTGCGATTTCAATCAGCCAACTATTGCTGTCTAACCAAGTTAAATGCATAGCACAATCAAGATAACACCTGATTTATATTATGAATTTATTTGCAATTCTTAACAAAAAATAATTTAATTAAAAAAACAGCTTAAATCTTGCAAGCTGGGCGGGAATTGCAACGCTGAGGATTTTATTGAGTTCTATGCTGTTTTGGAATTGGAGAATTTGCTGCTTGGGTAAATCAAAGGGAAATTCGCCTTCTAAGTCTGGACGTTGCATTTGCGCTAGTAAAATTTGTTCCGATCGCTTACTTTGGATTGCATAGCCGATTTCAATACAGACATTGGGACTGGGAATTAATTGTGTAGTTTCTTTACTGGGGATACTCGCGATCGCAGTTGTGTCTGCAATAAATAATAAGCTCTTGCGGATTTTGCGCAAAATCCCTGCCGAAAGCCTTAAGGGGCCAGTTCCCGGACGATATGATTCTACTAAAGTTAGGGGAAGACGCGATCGCTTGTTTAACGTTTCTAAAGTTTTTTGCAACCCTTCTCGCAAAGCTTCGCTCGCTGCGGCATACTCAGTTTGATAGCATAAAAAAATAGTTGGCTCTAATTGAGCTAACAGCGCTTGCTTAGTAAAATAAATTTCATGACTAATCAAGTCAATATTGGCGACGCAATAGCCACCACTACCTTCAACATAAAATTCAATAGTCTCCCCTTCGAGATAGCGGCTAAACCAAGTTGATTGTTTGACTTCATCGCTATCTTCCAAAAAATCCGCTCTCAATCCCGATCGCAACAGACTTTTCTTACTCAGGCGAATATCTGGCGGACGTTTTTCCAATTCCGGAATTGGCTCATAATCTTGTATATACCATGCTCTGAGCGCAATAATTGACATAAGGCGCTATTTCAACTATCTTGTGCTATTTAACTTTGTACAAGCTTATACCAATTTTGCTCAGAGTGGTCAGTTGTCAGTGGTTAGTTGTCAGTTGTCAGTTGTCAGTTGTCAGTTGTCAGTTGTCAGTTGTCAGTTGTTAGTTGTCAGTTGTTAGTTGTCAGTTGTTAGTTGTTAGTTGTTAGCGAACCAATGACTAATGACCATTGACCATTGACCATTGACCATTGACCATTGACCATTGACCATTGACCATTGACTAATTACTCAGGAATTTGTGAACTTATGAAAACTAGTTTTACCTTTCCATCTCTTAGAGTTTCGCAGTGATGAATTCAAGGATAAATTATTAACTTTGCATTGTGGGTTGAGAGGTAATTCTATCCAAAACTCTGTACCTTGATCAACCTCTGAGATACATTCAATAATACCACCATGCTTGTCTACAATAATTTGATAGCTAATAGCCAGACCTAATCCTGTACCCTTACCCACAGGTTTAGTTGTGAAAAAAGGGTCAAAAATTCTTTGTTTGATTTCTTCTGTCATTCCCGGGCCGTTATCAGCAATGCGAATTAATACAAAGGAATTATCTGCTGAGACTCTGGTGGAAATACAAATAGAAGGCTGAAAATATGTTTCTTTATCTGCTTTCAATTGTAAAGCGTCAATGGCGTTGCTGATAACATTCATGAATACTTGATTCAATTGTCCGGCGTAACATTTGATTAAGGGTAATTCACCATAGTCTTTAAGTATCTGGACTCCAGGGAAATCGACGGTAGATTTCAGTCGATGTTGTAAAATTAGTAAAGTGTTGTCAACGCCTTCGTGCAGATCAACAGGCTTATATTCTGCCTCATCTAAACGAGAGAAATTGCGTAAAGATAGAACAATAGAACAGATGCGATCGGCTCCTATTTGCATAGAGGAGATGATTTTTGGTAAGTCTTGGGCGACAAAATCCACATCGATCGCTGTTTCTAAATTACTAATTTCCCGATCGCGTTGGGGATAGCGGGATTGGTAGAGGTGTAATAGTTGTAATAGTTGTTGGGTATAGTCTTGAGCGTAAGACAAATTACCGTAAATAAAGTTAACAGGATTATTAATTTCATGTGCAATACCTGCAACTAACTGTCCCAAACTAGACATTTTTTCAGTTTGAATTAATTGTGTTTGGGTTTGTTTGAGTTCAGTTAAAGTTTGTTCTAATTCTTGGGCTTTAGCCTTGGCTTGAGTTTCCGCAGCTTGACTTTGTTTATATAGTTGTGCTTGTTGAATTGCGATCGCTGCTTGATCTGCTAACTGTAGCATTAACTCAATTTCTGTATCTTGCCAATCTCGCGGCGCATCACATTGATGGGCTATAAGTAATCCCCATAGTTGCATACCCATTTTAATGGGGATAATTAAGTTAGCTTGCACTTGCATACTCTGCAAGAATTCTTGATGACAACCACTCAAATTCGCTGTAGCGACATTGTGAATGGCGCGTACTCTTCCTTGCAGGTACAAGCGAGTATATTCATCAGGAAAGCATTCTTCGGGGGCTTTGATTCCCAATACTGAGGGATATTTGCCATTGCTTTGTTCTACAATTACCTGACTATCAGATTCCGGTAATATTTGGAAAATTAACACCCGATCGCAATTTAGCAAAGGGCGGACTTCTCGAACAATAGTTTGTAAGATGGTTTCTAAGTCTAAGGTACTGCGGATTTGCTGGGTGATTTGGGCGATCGCCTTGGTAATCATTAATGATTTTTCTAGTTCAGCAGTTTTTTCCTGTACCCGTTGTTCTAGGTTAGTATTGAGTGCTTGTACCTGTTTGTACATTTGCTGCTGCTGAATCGCCATTGAGAAGTGATAGCCTAAAGCTTGTCCTAAGAAAATATCTTCAGGTTTCCATTCCGGTGCTTGGCCTTTTCTTTCTTCTCGCCACACATCAAAGGAAAGCTGGGGTAGTTGTTGTCGCTGATTTTGCTCGCAGCGTCCAGCCCACAAAATTTCTGTATCAACTTCTGCACGAAAAATCGTTAAAATACCGATAAACTGCTGCCGATTATGTAAAGGTATCACCAATATTCCACGAATTTTTGTGCCTTTAAAAGCCAAGGCTAAAACTCGTAAATGTGCTTCCTTATACAGGTCTGTAATTGCTAAAACCTGACTCGGTTTACAATCAGCTATCCAATTTTGCCAAACGGGATGCTGTTCGAGAGCAATATTTTCTGGTTCATCGGATAATTTCGGCTGTTCGCCCCAAAGATAAAGTTCTCGACTATGTTCAATATATAATCTGCCACCTGTACCAGCTAAAGCCGCAATAGTAGTTTCTAGTGCGGTTTGTAATTGAATAGTTGGTAATTGATGTAACAGAATGCTAACTTGGTTGAGAATCGTTTGTTGTTGTTGCTGGAGACGGGTTTGACTGAGAAGATTGCTTTGAGCGATCGCAATTTCTACCTGATCTGTAACTTGTTGTAATAATTTCAGTTCCCAAGGTGCAATAGTTCTCGGCTGGCTGTGGTGCGATACTAACAATCCCCATAATTGAGACTTGGCTGATTGCTGCTTGAGATCCCGATGTAAAATTGGCATTACCAAGGAAGACTGGACGCCCATAGCCGTTAAATATCTAATATGACAGGGGTCTACTTTTCGATAATAGATATTCTCTTGTGCTGTGGATTCGTTAATTTGTGGCGAATATAGTGGCGATAATCCAATTTTACCATTAGCTACATCCACAATTGACCTTTGGTGCAAGGTGACAAACATTTCTCTGGCATAGTGGGGAATATCACTTTCGGGAAAGTGCAACCCTAATAGAGATGGTAGACGCTGTTCGTGAATCGATTCCGCAATCACTTCTCCACTCTCATCGCGATGGAACCGATAAACCATCACTCGGTCTGTCCCCAGAAATGAACGCACTTCCGCAACCGTAGCTGCTAAAATTTCTTCAAGTTCGAGCGATCGCCGAATGCGATCGGTCATTCGATGCAGTAAACTCTGTGGATCGAAGGATTGCTCCCAGCCATCTCGTTGATTGGTAAAAGCCATTATTTGTCTACACTAAAGTAATTTATAATCGTCAACTTTCCCTGAACCACGTTGTTCGCTGAAGAGAATTTCTCCTCAATCCAGACATTTCCGCTATTTCGGGGTATTTTGATCCCCTATGGTTGGCGGTATGGTTAATCTGATTGTTTTCCTATAAAGGGAAGGTGTATAGAAAAGATTTAGCGAACTCGCGTTTACCTGTGTTTCCTCGGAAAAATTCAGAGTTTTACAGGTTAATTTCTTAAGAAAAAGTTAATTATTAAACACCTAATTTTATAACTAACAATTAGCAGATGTATAGGGTATTTTTATGCAAATTACAAAATTTGCATAAAGTTTATAGGCTTGTATCAATATTGACGCACATATAAACGTTTTGTTGAAAATAAATCAACAAATAATCCAGAAGTTCTCTAGTTAAAAACTTTTTAATTAGGGGAATTTAGTGATTCCCCCTCTAAGTCGCTCAATCAGCGTATGAATGTAATTAATACTGCAAATGCTTTTCGGCAATTGCAGTTACAGAAAATCGCTTGCGAATTTCTTCACGTACACTCATGAGAACTTTACCAAGATGGTTTTCACCAGTTTGATTAATACCGCAACCCCAAAAATAATCATTAGGAGAATTTTCTACTAAAATCTCCTCACCTGTGCCTAAGAGAATGTCGCGAATTTCAGTATGGGTGAGAAACTTTTTCAGAACTGCTTCTCGCATCACTTGAGTTTTTACTTGATGCCAATCAGCACGCATTTGGCGGCTACTACAACGTCCTAAAGCAGCCGCTTCTTCTGGAGTTGTGGCTTGATGGATTAGAGGTATAATTGCTGCATCTTTGCTGCCAACAAACTTTTGTGCTTGATAATAATGCTCCACCGTTGACCAATAAGTACCCTGGATTTTAATTCCGTGGGGAGAAAAGTTAGAAAAACAGCCATAAGGTTGCCAAACCTTGTAAAAGTAAATAGTCATCTGAAAATTGCTCTTCAATATCAACTTAAACTTTAGCCCGACAACTAATGAATTTTTAACTTTCCGTTAGCAGATTTGTATGTTTTAAAGTCTCAAGTTATGCAACAATTCTCAACAGAAAACTGGAAAATCCGCGATCGCTTTGTGGAAATGCGCTCAAGTTGGTTAACTGTAATTGGCGAACATCTAGAAGACAATCGCGGTCAAATATTAGAATACTGGCGCGTGGAGAAAGCCGATTCTGTGGTCATTCTCCCCATTCAAGCCCATCAGATCATTCTCCCACCGCCAAGCTATCGACCAGGATTGAGTCAACTCACCTGGGACTTTCCTGGCGGGCGCTTACCCCCAGGACAAAACCCCGATGCGGTAGTTCCAGCTATTCTGCAACGAGAATTAGGAATTGCAACGACAACAATTAGCCGACTCATACCTTTGAATGTTCAAGGTTGGGCGGTGAATAGTTCTTTTTCTAACCAGAAACTGTACGGCTTTGTCGCCGAACTGGAACCTATACCAATAGTTGCTGCTGAGTATGTTGGTGCAACTTATCCCAAAAATACCACAGGTATACATGATTTACTCCAGAGTCTTACCTGTTTGCAATGCCGTACTGTTTTGCTGGAGTGGTGGTATCAGGAAGTTTTGACCATTGACTGTTGACTGTTGACTGTTGACTATTGACCGTTGACCGTTGACCGCGCCGCACTGAGCCTGTCGAAGTGTTGACTATTGACCGTTAACATTAAAAAGGATTGTAAATCAAAGAGAAATACAGCCCGTTTTCTTGCCAAGTGTTGTCTCTGGATTCTACAGATACTAAAGGAATACCCCAATCAAGACGGGCGGTAAAGCGATCGCCTTGTGTCCAACGCAAGCCTAAACCCACAGATGCTAGAGTATTGGGGTCTGGGTTATCCCGATTAGAACTATTCCAAGCTACACCAAAGTCAACAAAGGGGATAATCTGCAATACACTATTCATCTTCGGTAAGCGCAGAATCGGTACTTGTACTTCAGCAGAAGCGAAAGCACCATTATCTGTTAATAAGTAATCTTGACGATAGCCGCGTACTGTATCAATACCACCTAAACCTAGTTGTTCTAAAGGTAGCAAAGCTCTAGAAGCGAGTTGCGTATTTGCCCGGATAATTAATAATGTTTCCGGCGCTAATAGCCTTGCCCACTGGGCTTGACCTTGCCAAGAGAAAAACTGACTATCGGGAGCTTCTTGATTTATAGTTGGATTTAATACATCTATACCCAAGTTAAATTGCGATCGCAAAGCGATGACTTCGCGGCTATTACGACTTGTCCATTCTTGGAAAAATCGCAGTGCAGAGATGCGCGTTTTACCTTCAGCATCAGCACCTAATGAGGGGAAAGGTAAGCGATCGCCTTCAATATAACTAGCTTCGCTTTCTCGCCGCGAAGCTGTCAAGCCTACAGCAAATTCTTGGGTAGGAGTTTGAACAATCGGTTGACGATAGGTAATTTCGTAATAACGAGAAGAGGATTCAATATCAAGAATATTAAAGGGTTCTTCAATAACATTGCTGGATGTGGTACCAAAGTTAAAAGAAAGCGTACCGTTACGAGCGTTAAGGGGTATGTTATAGCCGACATCAAAGGCATTGCTACCATCGGTATTCGTATAAGCAAAGTTAAAACCATCTCCGAAGCCGAGCAAGTTAGCTTGATTGATTTGTAAGCGCCGACGGAAACTACCTACACTAGGCGATCGCCCATTATCTAGGACGATTTGCGAACTAAAGGTTTTGGCTTCCCTAACTTCTATTTGTAAGACGCTGACACCGGGACGAGAACCGGCGGATAGTTCTGCTGAGAGATTTTGAATTAGGGGATTGAGTTGCAGTAGTTGCAATGCTTCGAGTAATTTTTCGCGATTTAACGGTGCGCCGGTTGCGATCGCTAATCGACTGCGGACATAATTAGGATTGAGACGGCGAGTTCCAGTTATCTGAATTTCTTCTAACTTACCTTCCACAATCTGAATTTTCACCACACCAGACTTAATAGTTTGGGGGGGAATGTACGCACCGGAGGTAATATAACCTTTTTTGACATATAAATCGGTAATTTTCGACCGCGCTTGAAATATCTCTGCTAGAGATATCGGCCTTTTAGTAAATTCTGCGATCGCTGCGGCTAATTCTTCTTGAGAGAAGACTGTACTTCCCGAAATTTCAAACTTATCCACAACAATCGTTTCTGGTAGCTTGTCGGGAAACGGTTGCTCTGGTGTAGGGTTAGGACTAGGTGCGGGAAGTAACTCTTCTGGTGGAGGTAATGGCTGGGGTGGGTTAGGTATGGGAGATGGGGAAGGTATGGGTGGTTGCACATCTTGTGGCGGTGGCAACTGTTGGGAGAGAATATAAGTATTATTTGGCACTTGTACGGTATTAATCGTCTGCGCCTGTGCTGACCGAGAATTCATGCTGCCAAGCAACACTAATATACTCAGTTGTAACCATAATAATGCTCGCTGGGGAGAAAATTGATTGCTCATACTTATTGTGACAGTTCAAGGGACATGAAAATTTATCGGTCAGCAAGTTGACATTACAGGAGAGTAGTTTGTGTCATATTTATTGATCTAACTCCCAGCTAAATGAAAAATTTCACCTAGAGTTTAAACTGATACCTGAAGTTTCACTATTATCTGGTATGTTCCAGGAATTTGCCAAGCACATCAAATACCCCTTACCAACCGCCAATTAGACAAAATCAACATCTAGTAATCCTATAGCAACATTGCACGAGTTAGGAAATCTATCCTAGATAGAGGAAATATACACTCTTGTCGCAGTTGAGAGATTTGCTCACAGATAATTGACAATTTATATTCTTGATTTCCGCTAATTTAGATATTTCTATGCCTTACCAATATCGGAGATTTTATCTATTAAACTATTTACCTATATTTGAAAATCACCAAATAATTATATATTTCAACAACACGAATAACTCAAATTTAGATAACAGCTAAATTATTAGCTTTTTCACTTTTAAAGATAAATACTAATTAGCTTTCAAAAAGTAATTGAGTGGTATTAAATATTTTACCTACTCCGCTTATTTTTATCTCTTATTTAAATAAGATTATGTAAGAATTTATACACAAAAAACATGAAATTTCATCCTTGAACCTGCTGTCAAGTAGCTTTGTTGACTCTTCATCCCTAAGGAAAAACA
The DNA here is from genome assembly GCF_963889195.1 of Calothrix sp. FACHB-168. Taxonomy (NCBI): domain Bacteria; kingdom Bacillati; phylum Cyanobacteriota; class Cyanophyceae; order Nostocales; family Calotrichaceae; genus Calothrix; species Calothrix sp. FACHB-168. The sequence continues at coordinate 158,811 of NZ_CAWPNJ010000002.1, read as the reverse complement.
CACTCTTGGGGAGTATTTTGTCAAGAGTCTTTCGGTATAATATTTTATTTGAATTTTTGTGTCGTTAGATTGAAAATCTATCATGCTTTTGACTGTTACTGTGCGTTAATCGCCAGCTTATTGTCAGTTTATTACCACCAATAAAGTCAGATTTTTCGCTAGTGAAGACTCTATCTCTCTCTGCTGAAGAACTACTCAAAAGCTCATCTCCTCTAGAAGTAGAACTCATTAAGGCCGCTCCAGCATCAGCACTCATACCTTGGGCAGATTCTCCACCGAAAATCTCTAAGCAAGCTACTCGAACTAGTCTCAAAGCTTCAACTCTGGATGGAGTATTTGCAGCTATTTTTTCTAATATTACCGGCGGTGTATTGCTGGTTAACTTCTTACTCCAGTTAGGTGCTAACCCAGTGGAAATTGGCTTGCTCTCTTCCATTCCCCTACTGACGAACTTCTTACAACCATTCGGAGCCTACCTAGCCGATCGCACTACCAGCCGCCATTGGTATACAATGATGATTTTTGGCCCCTCTAGACTGCTGTGGTTGGTTTTAGTTGGAGGTATTGCTTGGTTCTGCTGTTCGGATATGGAATCCCACCAGTTAGTTATTGGGACTTTAGCAATTATCCTCATCACCAATATCTTGGGAGCCTTAGGCGGTTGCGCCTGGTTTAGCTGGATGGCTGCTTTAGTTCCCCCTGCTTTACGCGGACGTTATTTTGGTTTGCGCAATAGTGCAGGTAGTTTGGCGAATCTTCTATCTGTACCAGTTCTCGGATATATTATCTCAGCTTACCCTGGTGGTGATATTCAAGCTTACGCCATACTGTTATTTTTTGGCGTCATCATCGGCTTAATCAGTTTGGCTTGTCAATTTTGGATGGTGGATGTCAACCCCCAAGTTTACCGCGCTGGTAAAACTGCGTCTCCCACTGCAGAAAATTCCCAAGATTCTCAACCGCAGCCATTTACTATCTTTAAAGACCGGAATTTCTTAAAATTTCTGCTGTATGTGGGGTTGTGGACATTCGCCGTTAACCTCAGCTCGCCGTTTTTTAATCTTTATCTGTTGAAAAACTTAGATTTAAACTTGACTACAGTTACTCTTTATGCAAGTTTACTGGCTGGGGCTAACTTAGTCATGCTGGTAATTTGGGGTAAGTTAGCCGATCGCGTCGGCAATCGTCCCATATTATTATTAGTGGGTAGTTTAATTGCTGTCACACCCTTATTTTGGCTAGGCTTGGGTAGTGACTTGATTTCTGTGTGGTTATGGCTACCCTTGATATACCTGATTTGGGGTGGTTTTGGTGCAGCCATCGACTTATGTAACAGTAATATTCAGATGGAGATGGCTCCATTGGATAGTCCTTCGCAATATTTTGCGATCGCAGCTGCGGTTACTGGTGTTTGTGGTGGTTTAGGTGCAACAACTGGCGGTTTTTTAGCCCAGCTAGATATTATTGGTGGTTTACCTGGATTATTTGCCCTTTCCGCCGCTTTACGCTTAATAGCGCTTTTCCCCTTATTCTTTGTCCGCGAACCCCGCAGTAAATCCCTGACTCATGTTATCGAAAAAATTCTGCCTTTTAAGGCAAAAGCAAAGTTAGTCTCTACAGAGAAAATGGCAGTTTAATTGAGATTTTCACCAAAAAGCGAGAGGATTTCACAATTCAAAATCTAATTCTGGCTAGCAACGGGTGATGAAGACTGCTTATTACATAAAACATTGCTTCCTTCTAACTGATTTTTCTGCCATTTACCATCATGTTCTGTATTATCTGCTGTTATATGTAATACTCCTTCTCCTTGGCATTGATTATTAGCAAAGTTTCCTCTATATTCATTACCATTCTTCCATTTCAATCTCCCTTGCCCTTGAAATTGCTCGTTTTGAAATTGACCTACATAATAATTGAGATCGGAAGATTCTGGATAAGATAATCTTCCACAACCATTACGTTGATTATTTTTAAAGTCTCCATAATACTGAAACCCATTCTGCTTAAATAGCATCAACCCTCTACCGTTGGCTTGTTTTGTTTTTGGATCTATCTGTCCGTAATATTTATAGACGTTAGTTTCCCAAGTTGGTTTACCTGTAGCTGGAGGTAGTGAGGATAAGTCTCGATCAGCATCACAAGGTAACTCCACGAATTTTTTTGTCGTTACTGGTGTGGGGTTAGGAGTTTGTGGATTGTTTACAGGAGATGGTGATTGAGCTAAATATTTAGGTACAAAGTACAAAGACGCCATTAATGCCACTAAACCTACCCCCCCTGCTAAGATTAATTTTGGATTAATTAGCGATCGCTTGGTTTGTGACTGTACTTTTGCTGATGGTATTGGTCGTGATTGAGTCAGTGCTTGTAAAGCTTCTGTGGCTGTGGGGTAACGTTGGCTAAAGTGAGAACGTACCATAGTTGTTAACACTTCAGCCAACCTATCGCTGACATTTGCACGATCCCGCCAAATGATTTCACCACTTACAGGATCTTCCGGTAAATTTTGCGGTGCTATCCCTGTGATTGCTTGGATTCCTAGCATCCCTACTGCATACACATCGCTAGACAGTTTTGGCTTACCATTAGCTTGTTCATTTGGCATATAGCCATTTGTACCAATCAAGATGGTCGATGTCACTATACCTTGAGTATTCGTCTCTAAGCCTTTAATTTCTTTGACTGCGCCAAAATCAATTAGCACAATCGTTCCATCTTGACGACGCATGATATTTTTGGGTTTAATATCCCGATGAATAATATTTTGTTGATGAACAACTATTAAAATTTCTAAAACATCTGTGAGTAGTTTTTTGACTTGTGCTTCTTTCCAAGGCTGACCTAATATTATTTCTTTGCTTAAGTCATGCCCATCAATAAATTCTTGTACTAAATAAAATTCGCCGTTCTCTTCAAAATGGGCAAATAGCCTGGGAATGCGATCGCTCATCTGACCTAAACGATATAAAGCTCCAGCTTCCCGATCGAATAAATTTTTAGCAATTTTTAAAAGTTCTTCATTTTGGTTTTGTGGTTTTAGATGCTTAACCACACATTTCGGCTTCGGATCTGTCGGTATATCCAAATCCTCTGCTAAATATGTTTCACCAAATCCACCACTATCCAAGGGTTGAATAACTTTGTAACGACTGCGGAGTATGATGCTACGATAGTCCATCGGATTTACTTAACCTTCAAATCAGGAATATAAGATGTAATTTATAGCCGTTGAAACTCTACTAAATACAACAGTAAATTTATTTCTTTGCATCCAAAATCTTTACATGCTAGAACCAAATGTTGTAGCAGCAAAAGCGATCTTCAGCCATAAACAAGGAACTAGTAATTTTATATATTTTATATTTTATGCTATTATATTTTTTTAAAAAAACCATCTCAAAAATTAAAATATTTAATTATTTTGGGCAATTTATCGAAAATTAACTGGTTGTAGAATTGTCTTCCTGGCATAAAGTAGTGTTTGGTATTCATTGTTACTGCTAATTTATTATTTTTCTGGAAAGATAGTAAATTTTTGTAAAAATTATCTTGTCAATATAGATTATGATGATTTTTCCCATAAATATTTAAATCTTTGAGGGCAAGTTTGTGCCAAACACAGCCATTATTAGGACAGTGAGTTTATCTTTTCTTAGACTTAAGTACTACCAGAAATTAATATCTCCTGCTAATATATACTTAAGTGCTGTTCAGATGGGCTATGTGTGTTATTTTGCGTAATTAAATTCTAGCAAATCTAGTAACAATAGGAACTAGTATTGGCTGTGTTTAAATCAGCATTGAAACACTAATTAGCTGTTTGTGTAATTTTTATTATCAAAGCCAAAGAAAAAATTATGTAACATAAAATACTTACATAATTTTTGGCTAGATGAATAAATTTTGTTTCTTAAAAATCACGACGATGCACTCGGTAAAATCATGCTACCTCTAATAATTAATCTATATAGGCAAAATGCCCTTAGGCTGTTTTGTCTGACTTTGTGTGACCAAATCCCCAGTAATACTCTTAGCTGGAATGGAAAATTTGTCGCTCAATTGCTGTAGTTTAACAAAATTAACTCGCTCAACATACAAATCAATTTTTCTCCAAAATTTGCTCAAATCTTCGGGTAGTTTAGTTTAAAAAAATAGGGTTTTATGAATAAAAAATTGATAATTTCTGCTACTTGTTTCCTTGTGTTGACAACTTTAGGTATTTTTCCAGTACAGAAAATATTAGGTCAACAAGTATCGCCTGACTCATCAAAACCAAGCACTTTACCAGATTCCCCAACAACCCCATCATCACCATCATCTACACCAACTACTACACCAGTTCCGGAAACCACACCAAATAATGTACCAAATTCTACCAAATTCTCCCAACTTCCTTGTGATAGCGAGTCAGAGTTATCCTCACCACCTTCAGCTACAGGTAAACCAACCTGGGAAACTAAAGTCTATAAATATTACGGACAGATAGATGCAAAAACAAAACAAGCTAATGGTAGAGGGTTGATGGTATTTAAAGAAAATGGGTTTCGGTATTATGGAGACTTTAAAAATAATAAACGTCATGGTTGTGGAAGATTATCTTATCCAGTCGAAAGTAATATTAACTATTATGTAGGAGAATTTAAGAACGATCAATTGCAAGGATTGGGGGCTTTAAAATTAAGAAACGGAAATGAATATAGAGGAAACTTCGCTAACAGTAAATGTCAAGGAGAAGGAGTCTATATATTTGCCGATAAGACTGAGCAAGATGGACGCTGGAATGCGGATAAATTAGAAGGAATTGATAATTTTTCATGTAAATCATTCAACCGCGATTACCGTTAGTCTACATATAATTTAACAAGGCAAAGGTTTTTGGAAAAAATGAAAATTCTACTTTCTGCTACAGCTCTATTTGTGTTCGCAAGTTTGAGTTTAATTCCATCCCAACGATTATTAGCTCAAGAAGTACCTCCTGTAGCAGGCCCAGCAATAGCATCTAACAATAATAATGATGATCAATTACCCTCTGCTGGGCCAGCAATAGTTGCAAGAGCATCAGGAGAGAGACAATCATCATCACGCGCTTCAAGACGTTCAACGGTAATTCGTACAGAAGCACCTAGAAGGGTATCAAGACGTTCAATAGCAGATAATACAGAAGCACCCAGAAGAATATCAAGGCGTTCAACGGCGGTTAATCGGACAGAATCTAAACCAAGAGTAAGAACTGTAAATTACACAACCCAAGGACAAACTCCTACAAGAAGGAGGATTAGAAAAACTACTGCACCAACGCCTAAAATACAGGCAATTCCTGGTAATTTTCCCATCAGAAGATGGTAAAACCAGGGAAAGTTAAGATTGAAGAATTTAGAAATTCAAATTTTCTGAATTCTTCAATCTTATCAGGCTACTGGCATCATTGAGGCAGGCAAGATGCCTGCCCCACAAGAGACTGATAAAATTTAATTTGCAAATTCAATATATATTATCTGATTGCATTTTTTTATGAAAAAATTAATAGGTTAAGCACTATTAATACTTGTTAAGGATATTTTAAAATATTATAATTTACACTTGGCGATCGCCTAAATTATCTGAATTACTAAATCCAGATATAGCACAGTTGAGAAGAGTCTATCTTGAGGATCTTTTTTGAATTAGTTGATTTATTTACTATATTCATAAATGAATAATTTAAACTCAAATAGCTTTGCTAGAAGCTGAGTAATTTATGGAAAACAAGATAATTGAAAAAAACCTCAATATTAGTATTAGTTTAGGTATTGCTGTCAGTGCAATTACAATGTTTTTCTGGCTGCAATCCGAGCCTACTGCTAAAGTGGAATTGAAGCAAGGTGTAATTTCCCAAAAAACAACAGAGAAACCAGCAATTCCGATTATTAAGTCAACTATTCCCGCAACCGCGCCAAAAAATATTCATTTAGTCCTAAAACTGAGAATGCGGCAGCTATATGTATATTCAGGAGACAATTTACAAGCTAGTTATCCTGTTGCAATTGGGAAACCAGGGTTAGAAACACCAGTAGGAAAATTCAAAGTAATTGAAATGCTAAAAAACCCAGATTGGACACATCCTCAAACTGGGAAATTAGTTCTTCCAGGCCCAAATAATCCCTTGGGAGAACGCTGGATTGCTTTTTGGAATAGTGGTAGAGAATACATCGGATTTCACGGAACGCCCGATAGAGCATCTGTTGGTAAAGCAGTTTCTCATGGTTGCGTTCGCATGTATAACGAGCATGTCCGCGAACTGTATGAGCTTGTCAAAATGGGTACTCCTGTTGTAGTAGAAAATTGATACTTCCCCGTTTATTTATGTTGTCCTACGTTCATCAAGCGATCGCGATCGCACAATTTAATACTTGTACCATTGATTTCAATCATGCCATCTTGACTGAGTTTATAAAAGGCACGGGAGAGGGTTTCGGGAATTGTGCCTAAAAGCGCCGCTAGTTGTCCTTTAGCTAAATCTAGCTCGAACACATCAGCATTACCCCGGCGACTGCTTAAATTTAACAAGTAATTCGCCAAACGTTCCGGTACTTCCTTAAAAGACAGGGTATCAACCAAAAAAGTTAATTTGCGCAAATGGCGGGCAAAAGTTCCTAAAATAGCGATCGCTAAAGTTGGGTGTTGTTGTAAAACCATCAAAAATGCCGCACGGGGAATAAATACCACCTCAGAATTTTCAATCGCCCCAGCTGAAGCCGGAAATTGTCCCCCATCAAAAGCCGGTACCTCTGCAAAATGATCTCCGGCTGCAAATATATGCAGAATTTGTTCTTTACCTGCATTAGCCAGCTTAAAAACCTTAATTCTCCCAGATTTGACAATAAAAAACCCGCTACCCGGATCTCCCTCTAAAAATATCGTCGCTCCTTTTTTATAAGTCTGGAGAATCGAAATATTAGCTAATGCTTGTAATTGCTCATCTAATACACCCTGAAAAATCGGCGTACTTTGCAAAAACTGTTTAATTTCTAAAACACGTTCGGTTAAAGTCATGGTTTGTCATTAGTCATTTGTCAATAGTCAATGGTCAATGGTCAGTTGTCATTGGACTATTGACTATTGACTCTGGACTATTGACTATTGTTACCAAACTTTATATCTCCTTTTGACTTAGATCAAGGATTTAGTTTTGGCTTCTTCATAACCTAGAAGCATGAAGATTTGAGAGAGAAGACTATGTTCTGCAACCAATGTGAACAAACAACTCGTGGCGATGTCTGTCATCAGTGGGGAGCTTGTGGTAAAAGTCCAGAAGTTGACGCTTTACAAGATTTATTAGTCCATTGTTTGCGGGGACTATCGCAAGTGGCGTTACAAGCAAAGTCTCTAGGAATCGCAACTCGCGAAACTGATGAGTTTACCTGCGAGATGCTATTTTCTACCCTGACAAACGTTAACTTTTCTGTAGATGATTTTATCAATTTTGTAAATCGAGCGATCGCTTTACGTGAAAGTCTCAAGTTACAAATTAAAGCTACAGGTAATGCTGTGGTTGAGTCTGCAATTGCTAATTTTCAACCTGATAGCGATACTAAACAACAAATTCAGCAAGGAAAAGACTTAGAATTTGCATTTATCAGTCAATCTGCTAAAAATATAGATATTTTCTCCCTTAAACTCACCGTATTATATGGACTTAAAGGTGTGGCTGCCTATGCTTTCCATGCTTGTGAACTCGATCAACATGATGAAGGTTTGTATACCTTCTGCCATGAAGTTCTCGCTAATTTAGATGCCCAAGACAAGACTCTAGAAGAGTGGCTGGCTTTGGCGCTGAAAGTTGGAGAAATCAACCTGAAAGCAATGGAACTCTTGGATGCTGGTAATACAACCACCTTTGGTCATCCTACACCCACCGTTGTCCCCCTTGGCTCTACCGTTGGTAAGGCAATTCTGGTTTCTGGACATGATTTACTGGCTTTAAAGGCTGTCCTTGAGCAAACTGTCGGTACTGGTATCAAGGTTTATACCCACGGCGAACTGCTACCCGCACATGGCTATCCTAAACTCAAACAAACTTATCCGCATTTATACGGACATTACGGTACAGCATGGCAAAATCAAACCCATGAGTTTGATCATTTCCCTGGCGCAATTGTCATGACAACTAACTGCCTCATGCCTCCCCATCAATCTTATCAAGATAAAGTATTTACCTTGGGGCCTGTGGGTTATCCTGGATTGCAACATACCAGTATTCGCGATATTTCCAGCATTATCGCCAAGGCTGAGTCGATGCCAGGATTTGAGTCAGAGTGCGATCGCGGTACAGTAACTACAGGCTTTGCTCGCAATGCTGTGTTAAGTGTTGCTGATACTGTAGTTAACGCTGTCAAAGATGGTAGTATTCGTCACTTCTTTTTAGTTGGTGGTTGCGATGGCGCTAAACCCGGACGTAATTACTATAGTGAATTAGTCGAAAAGCTTCCTGATGATTGTGTCGTTTTAACGTTAGGCTGTGGTAAATTCCGCTTCTTTGACAAAGATTTAGGCAATATAGGCGGTATTCCTCGCCTCCTTGATGTGGGACAATGTAACGATGCTTACTCAGCAATTCAAATTGCTGTCGCCTTAGCTCAAACCTTTGGTGTTACCGTCAATCAACTGCCACTTTCACTAGTATTATCTTGGTACGAACAAAAAGCGATCGCAGTTCTCCTCAGTCTACTTTATTTAGGTATCCAAAATATTCGCATCGGCCCCACACTGCCAGCTTTCTTAACACCTAATGTAGTCAAGATCCTCTCAGAACAATTCCAACTCAAACTCATCACTTCAGCAGAGCAAGATTTAGCAGCTTGTCTTGGTTAAATATGGGCATGGGGCATTGGGCATTGGGCATTGGGCATTGGGCATTGGGCATTGGTTAGAGACGCGATGAACCCTTGTCTGTACAATTGTTTTCCTTGTCCCCTTGGGGACTTCCAGAAAATAAATTATCCCATTTTCATAGCGGCAGATTCTTTCTCCTCTGCTTCCTCTGCTTCCTCTGCTTCCTCTGCATACACAGCGATGGAATATTTTTTTAGTTGGAAGTCCCCTGCTCCCTGCTCCCTGCCCCTCTGCCATATGCCCTCTGCCTTTATCTATCTTCGCTCCATGTTTCATTTGCTAACAAATCAATAATCGGATCTCTTAACAAAAATTCATTTTTTTCCAATTCTAACTCTACACAAACCCAATCACGACCAGGAATAAACTTACATAAGGCATAGATTGGTTCATTTCGTTTAACAGATCCTTTCTTTACCAGATAACGAGCTTCTTCCCTCAGAACATCGAGGTCGTATTTAACAGCAGTTTTCATAAAAATCACCCCAAAATTACTATTTGTAACACATTAGTCTACTGCATTAATTGTTGCTGACTTGCTAGTAAGTCTATCGGCAATTAAATTTAATTATATGATGAAAAGTCCTATTGCCGGAAGTGGACTTTATACTTGAGGATTTACGCTTTTTTAAAATAGACTCTACACCACAGCATAAATCAACCAATCTGAGAAATATATTAAATCGTTGCAACAATCTAATTACGAATTATGTCTAACGCTATTAGTTGGATTTGTATACTTAGAAATTCGCCATGCAGTTTGTAAACCCATCTTGCCAGATTTGGTAAAAATCCAACAACCACGTTGGAATGAATCTTTACCGACTGCGCACTTAGGTTTAACTCCAATTAACTTTTCTATTTCTTCACTTGTCAGTAACCAATTAGCAGATTGGGCACGTTCTAATACATCCATGTACCATAATGGATTAGATGATTGCCAGCTAGCATTCCAGATTTTTTCTAAGTTATTTAAAGATTGCGATATTTCTTGCAATACTTCAGTCAAATGATGAATACTCGGAATAACATCTGGTGATGGTGCGGGAATTTCTGCTACTTGTTGCAGGTTTAAATCATTGGTTGATAATGGCGGTAATGTTATTAAAGTATCAGTTATTGTATTGATTGCTGTTTCAACAGGTTCATTAGTTAATTGATGATTTTCTGGCGTTTCGTTTAAAGTAGCTGTGGCGAGAGTTTGGCAGCTATTTTGGTGATTATTTAATGCATATAACAATTCTTCACAATGTTTAACCTCCTGAAACTGTTCGCCATCTCCAGGATATTTAATTTGTAATTCTTGCTCAAAATCTGGTTTGATAACATCTGCTTCTTGAGCTAAATTCCGACTTATTTGTGTAGCTAAATCACTTAAGTAAACAGCAGTATTCTTTGCACCTTTTATTGCCATTTGACGGGCGACTTGCTTTAATATATTGATAAAACGAGAATCGATCAAATCTTGATTGGCAGCTAAAACTTGACCTTCTTGACCGTTAGCACAGTTTAAAATTGCTTGAATTAAATTAAGATATGCACAGAGGCGTTGTTCGTTCATTATTTATTTTTATGCCTGCAAAATATCAGCGATCGCGTCACGTTAATGTAATCAGTAGATATGTGCAATTTAAAGTAGCTGGTAAGGGCTGTCATTGGGCATTCTCAGAGCAGCAATTTTATTTACATTTCTTAATATAAATTTATGCAATTACTGACTTACTGATTCAGCATCAAATTGATAGCGGTTTCGATCCGGCTATAGGGGACATCCAATTTTTTAAATACCCAATAAATTTGTAGTGCGAGCAGCGTTCGACTGAGCGCTCAGTCGAACGCTGCTCGCACTACTAGGGAATATGGGTAATTTATTTTTTGTAAGTCCCTAGTGGCAAATTAGCAAAAAAATTTGAGGAACTTGTGAGATGGTAAAATTTGTTGACTATTGACTGTTGACTGTTGACTGTTGACTGTTGACTGTTGACCGTTGACTGTTAACTGTTAACTGTGAACCGTCAACAGTCAACCTCTATGAGAGTAATTATCTCCCAAAATGACGACTAGCTAATTGCATCACATCAGCAATATCAACATCACCATCATTATCTGCATCCAAGAACGAATTCAACACCGAATTTCCTCCAGATTGAGGACTTTGTGCATTTGCACCAGATTGTAAAAAATTCAGCACCACAGGCACTACTTGCGGTAATATTTGTTGAATCATCCCCGCATCTAAACCAGTGCGTTGGGCGACAATCTCAGCTATTTGTTGTTGCATACCAGGAGCAAATACCGAGTCAACAGCTTGAGGATTAGGAGAAGTTCCCGCAAATTCATTCACTAGAGATTGTACTGCTTCATTACCTTGTGTAGCTTGCTTTTCTTGCAAAGCCGATCGCACTTGACTACCCACTACTGATAACACCGTTTGCATTGTCGCCGGATCTGCACCAGTGCTATTACTCAGCCGATCCACCGTGCTAATAATACTACCCAATTGCCCCAAACTCCCTTGCTGATTGGGATTTGTTACAGCACCAAGAATTTGATCGAAAAGTCCCATAAATTCTTGCTCCTAATACCGGATTCCTATATATGAATATATTTTCATGGAATTAATCGCTAATCATCTCTCAGGGTTGATATTTTTGTATATAACAACATTTTGTTATAAATATTACAAATTTAATTGGATTTGATTATCTATTAATCTATCTTTAGCCAGAAGTTTATTAATTTTATTTATACTAGAATTCTTTTAGCATCATAAACAAATGCTTTAGTGGGAATACTCACTTACACTTAATACTAGCTCCTTCAGAGGGTGCAATAATTTGCACCCTTATTTATTAGGCTTGGCCTGTTAGTTGTCAGTTATCAGGTAATTTTTACAACCAATTACCAATTAACACAAACGCTGACCAATAAAAGGGATGTTGAAAATCGGGATCTTGTAAAAAACTGAGTTGAGTTTGTCGCAATGCTTCTGCTTTTGTAATTCCTGGTTTCTTCAAGTTTTTATAAAACTCAACCATAAATTTAGCAGTAGATTCATCTTTGACAGCCCATAAAGTAGCTAGGGTACTACGTGCGCCAGAACGAACTGCAACACCAGCTAAACCTAATACCGCCCGATTATCTCCTTTAGCGGTTTGGCAAGCACTTAATACCATTAATTCTATGGGTGTAGAATCAGATTCGTTTCTAGTTTTGAGAAATTCACTCAGTTCTTTAACGTTAATCTTGCTATCCCAGGCGAGGATAAAAGTATCATCTGATTTACTACTAAATTGACCGTGGGTCGCTAAATGCAATACTGAAAAAGGATTTGATTTAATTGCTGTTTGCAGATTAATATCAGTAAATTCTTGATTCAACAGTAATTGTACAGGTAATGCCGCAGAAATTTCTCTGACTTCGGCTTTCACTGCTGGTAAAGCTTTAAAACCTTGACGGGCTTCACTTAAGGCGGCTGTAATCACTTTGAGATTTTGCGGTTTTAGCGATCGCGTTGGTAATAACTGCATTCCTGGCGACAATGCTAAACTATACTTTTCTAGTAAATATTGTTTGCCATCATATAAAGTCGCCATTGGCAGATTGCGCAACGATCCATCTAAGACAAAAGCTAAAGTCTTCACTCCACTATTAGCTAATTGGGATTCTGCAGGACGGATTAACCAATCATATATTTGTTGCGACACATTTAACCGATCCTCATCGCCAAAAGCCGGATTGAGAGATTGTCTCATTTGCTTAATCGTTGCTTCAATTTCCCCTGATGACAAAGTAGTTCTGTAGCTAGAAAGCGGTTTACCGGGAATTGAGAGAATAACTTCGATGCGATCGCGTAAAATAATTGGGTAGATGACAGCCGCTTGTTTATCAATTTTGTCAATTTGTTCTGGTTTAGCATTTAAACAAGCTTCTTGAAAGAAATTATCTAATTCTGCTAGTTGTAGCGCTTCAATTGTATCTCTAGCTTGCTTTAAGTTCTTCTGGCTGGGGTTAGATTCCAGTAATAAATCAACAAACTCCCGATACACTGGTTCCACACTTTCTTGAAAAGAGAATTGGATATCGCGATTAATGGCTACCAAGTCATTACGTAAAGACTTGAGGGTTTTCACAGAAAAATTATAAGCTGCAATCGCCCCTTGAGTATTACCCTGTTGTTTGAGAATTCTCCCAGCTTGCCAGGAAGCTTGATAAGCTATATCTGCACCATTAATTTCTTGAGCGATTTGTAATGCTTGTTGAGTCAGTTTTAAGGCATCAGCCCATTGTTGCTTGTCATAATATAATTTACCTAACTCGTTTAAAGCATAAGCTTTAGCCCGTGAATCGCTCAACATTGTGGCTTGTTGTATAGCCTGGGCTAAGGTAACTGCTGCTTGTTGGTATAAACCAGATGCTTTATCTTCTAGTTTCGCCAACTTAGACAAACTACTAGCAAAGTTAACTGCTGCATAAATCGACATCCGACTTGCAGGGAGGGTTGCTAATTGGCTGTGAATCTGCGGTACTAATGTATTAGCTGGTTCGATTTGCGATCGCTCTAAATACAAGCTAAGTTGATTTAACTGGGCTTCGATGCGTACTTGGGGATGATTAGCTTTAACTATCGCCTGTTGATAATAATCTATCGCCGCTTGTGGTTGCTGTAATTCCCGCGCCCCATTTCCCAAACTCAAGAAAATCTCACCGATATTTTCTGTGGACTGCAGGCGATCGCTAATCAGCAAACTTTGCTGTAAAATCTCTTGGGACTTTTCTACATTTCCTAACAGTTGCAACCCAATACCTAAACTTTGCAACCCTTTCGCTTTCATCGCCGAATCTGACTGATTTTGCAATTTTTGATGTACATTCAATAAAAGTTGCTGTCCCCGGCGGTATAATCCTAAAACTTGCAGTGCTTGGGCTTGATTAATTTGGCTCCCAATTTTTCCCGCTTCATCACCAATTAGCCCATAATTTCGTTCTGCATCTTGCCAAGCCTGTAAAGCATCTTCCGCTTTTCCCCGCAACAATTGCAAATTCCCCAAAGTGTTCTGCGCCACTGCTAAAATCGCCGTATTTTCTTTTGTTTTTTTCTGCGACTTCAGCAAATTTAAACTTTGATTAATTGCTTGTTCTGCCTTAGGCCAATCTCCCAAATTTTGTGCTGCTAATGACAGATAACTCAGCGTCCAAGCTTGATTAATTGTATCACCTTGCCGTTCAAAACCCGCAGCCGCTACTTCCCAAACCTTGACAGCTTCGGCAAACTTTCCCCCTGCAAATAGACTTCTACCTTGATGCAGTAAAGATTGCGGTGCTGAGGCGGAACTTTCAGCTAGTTTTGCACCTTGTCTACAATCAGGAAAAGAACAAGCCACATTTTGAGCGATTGTAAAACGAGTAGCCGCAGTAGCAGGAACCCCAATAGTTAATATCAATAATGTTAATGAACTGAAGTAAAGTTTATCTTGAGGAAATTGAATTTTTTTTTTGAATTTGGGCATTATTTTATTCCTTTCTACAGTAATTTTCATATTGCCAAGTGCCTCTTAACACCACTAAATCTGACAACGAACGATGAACATTGTCAGCAGGGCGATGTTATTAATTTGCCCAAAATCTCCCCCTATCTCTCAGTAGAGGGGAAAAATTTTGCTCTGATTTTTTTCTTGGCAATTATACTGGAGAATTATTCCCGCAATCATCTGTCCTCAATTATGCCACAGGCAGTTCAATGATAAATTCTGTACCTTGTCCTAATGCAGAATTGAAGTAAATTTTTCCTTGATGTTTATCTTCGATAATCTGCTTACTAATAGATAAGCCTAAACCAGTTCCTTTACCTACTGGTTTAGTAGTAAAGTATTGTTGAAATATTTGCTTGCTATGCTCTGGTGAAATTCCATTACCATTATCTTTCACCGTAATTTTTATCAGGTTACTTTCTGGCAGAAAAATAGTAGAAATCCTGATTTCAGGAATCATATCTTTGAGATTTAATGGGGTTTTTGGCTCCTCTTCAAAAGCTTCAATAGCATTAGCGATCAGATTCATCAATACTTGATTAATTTGTCCGGGATAACAGTCTATGAATGGTAATTCTCCATAGTTTTTGATAATCACAATTTCTGGTCTTTGCTTATTAGATTTTAACCGATGCTTCAAAATTAGCAAAGTACTATCGATACCATCATGAATATCAAAACTCATTTTATGAGTTGTATCTGTACGGGCAAAAATTCGCAGACTCTCGCTAATTTCTGTAATCCGTTCTAGCCCTAAATTTACCGATGCGATCGCTTTGGGGATATCTTGCAGGATTTGTTCTAATTCGATAAGTTTGGCATTTTTGATAATTTTCTCATCAGCTTGAGGATAGATTTCCTGATACAGCCGTAAATGTGTAATCAAGCTCTGGGTATAATGATTAATAAAATCTACGTTTCCCGTAATAAAACCTAGAGGATTATTAATTTCGTGAGCCACACCAGCCACTAATTGACCTAAAGTTGATAACTTTTCTTGTTGCACTAATTGTACTTGAGATTGTTTTAAATCTTCTAGTGCTTGCGATAATTCTTGCGTTCGTTCCCCTACACGCTGTTCTAATTGCTGATTTTGTTCTGCCAGTTTTTTGGTTAAAAATCTGATTTTTAAATGAACTTGAATTCTCGCGAGAACTTCTTCTATTTGAAAAGGCTTAGTAATATAATCTACACCACCAATTAACAGCCCTTGCACTTTATCAAATTTATCAGAAAGGGCAGTTAAGAAAATGACTGGTATATCTTGAGTTAACTGATTTTTTTTGAGAAGCTGACAAGTTTTAAAGCCATCTATCCCTGGCATCATCACATCTAATAAAATTAAATCGGGTTTAGCATATTCAGCTTGCTCAATCGCACTTTCTCCGTCAGTAGCAACTAATATTTCCCAACCCGACTCAGCAATCGCATTCGATAGCATTTTTAAATTTGTTTGATTATCATCGACAATTAAAATAGTTGAATCATAAATACTATTTTGGGGGTTGCTCATATTATCCTACTTGATAGATTTAAGTAATTCCCGAATCTTTTTCACTTGAAAGTTCTCAGCCATCTGCCGAATTTCGCCGACAAAGGGTAAGTATTTATTATCTAATTTAGCAATTTCATCGAGTAATATCTGCATACCTGCTATATTGCCTCTCATAGCCATATCCCATAACTTGTCTAACTCTGGTTTTTCTGGATAAATTATCGGTTGAGAATTTTGTGTTGGTAATTGTGCATGAATATTATTTTGTGCTAGGGCGCTAGATTCTTGGTAAATCCATTCTAGCTGTAAGTATTTTTGTAAACTTTGCAGTAAATTATCAATTTGTAGTGGTTTTGGTAAAAATTCGTTTCCTCCAGCCTCTAAACTTTGAGTCTGGTAGTTTTCAAATACACTGGCAGATGAAACAATAATTGGTAAATCTTTAAATTGTTCTATACCTCTCAAGGCTTTAATCATTTCCACGCCATCTAAAATAGGCATTTTTAAGTCTGTTATAATTAAATTTGGCTGAATTGCCTGAGTTTGAGTTAAACCTTCTTGTCCGTTAGTCGCCTCAAAACATTGAAAGCCAAGGGATGTCAGCAAATTAATGACAAATGAACGATTTTCGAGATGATCGTCAACAATTAAGATTTTCGGATTTTGGTTTTTGACAGCAATAATTTTGGGTTCAGATAAAACAGATTTTGTCTCAATAATTTTACTGATATTCTCTAAATCTAAATCCAGCCAAAATTTACTGCCAATTCCAATATTACTGTCTACTTGAATGGCACTATCCATTAAGTTGGCAATTTTGCAACTAATCGCTAAACCTAAGCCTGTACCTTCTGTTTGTTTATTTTTTTCACCTACTTGTTCAAATGGTAAAAAAATCTTGTCTAATTCTTCTGGCGTCATTCCTATACCAGTATCTTCAATTTGGAATCTGATTTTGGTAAATTGCTTGTCGTCAATTTTCTCAGTTGCTAAAATATCGACTTTGAAAGTAACTGCGCCATTATCGGTAAATTTAATGGCATTTCCCAGCAAGTTAATTAATATTTGTCTTAACCGTTTTTCATCACTGCGAATTACTCGCGGAAGCTGCGGATGTGGTTCGTAAATAAAAGCAATACCTTTTTGCACGGCGCGAATCCGACAGATTTCCACAACTCCCGTTAAAAAAAACTTAAAATCAAAATCTGTATGATGTAATTCTAATTTCCGCGCTTCAATTTTTGATAAATCTAAAATATCGTTGATCAGCGTCAATAGATGAGAACCGCATTGATGGATAATTTTGATCCCATCTAGCTCGGTTGGCGCTAAACTTTGAGAACGCTCCAAGATTTGCGCATATCCTAAAATACCATTTAAAGGCGTGCGTAATTCATGACTCATATTTGCCAAAAATTCACTTTTGGCTTGATTAGCGACATCAGCAGCAACTTTAGCAACTTCTAATTCTTTGGTGCGATCGCTCACTTTTTGTTCTAATGTCTGAGAATATTCTTGGAGTTGCTCATTTGCTTGTTTCAGTTGCACTTGTTTATAAACATTAGTCGTGACAATTGCAGAGATAATCAATGCTAGTACAGGTGTAACTGAAGGTATCCACCAACCTACTAAAAAAGCCAGATAGCTAGTACTGAGAATAACACAAGTTGCAAATGTAATTCCTAAGATGGGTAATCCCCCTAGCCTTTGCTGACCAATCGATTTAAATTGTAGCAATTGCCAAGTCGCACCAGTACTCACAAAAGACCAGCAAAAAACCCATAGCCATTCTGTTGAAGAAGACCAGACTCGGATTAAAGTGCGCCCATCTAGTGCAGCACTTAAAATCTGACTAATTAAATTGGCATGAATTATTACCCCTGCCATTCGTTCACCATCTGCTTGAAAATTACTAATATAACCAACGTTAAAAAAGTCATTGATGCTTTTGGCTGTCGTGCCAATTAAGACGATGCGATCGCGGATCAGTTCTGGCGCGACCTTACCGTTAAGTAAATCTCGCATTGTAACTGTATCAAATTGTTCTGGAAAACCTCGATAATTCAAAATAATTTGATAGCCGCCAAAATCTGCACCGCGATAACTAAATTCGTTACCCTTAAGGGGTGTAAATACAGCCTTACCTAACTGCAAATTATTCCCTTCTTTATCCAATGCTTTTAAGGAGATTCCTTTAGGTTTCAAATACAACAAGCTTAAGTGCGTTGCTAAACCCAAATAAAGTTCGCCATTTTCATCACCAGCAGACAACAAACCGCGCCGCACTTTTCCATCAGTATCTAAAACTAAATCGGCGAGAGCAACTTGATTTAGTTTAGCTAAGGTGAGGGGTGGGGCGACTCTATCCCCGACTAACTTTTTTACCCCAATTAAATTGGGTGTAGACTGCATCAGTTTAACTAGTTCTTGATGTCCGGGTTCTACGGCTAAATCTCGGTAAATATCCATACCAATAGCCGCCGGTTGCTGTGCTTTGAGTTTGGCGATCGCTTTTGCTAATATCTCATCAGGAATTGGCCATTGACCCACGTCCCTAATGTCTTGTTCCTCAATTGTCACCACTAGAACCCGCTTTTCTGGTGGTTCTAAGGGACGTATGGCAAAAAATTGCTCTAGAGTAGCCCATTCTAATAATTGAAAGAATCCAGCCATCTCCGCAGCAATAATACACATAGTAACGATGGGAGAAGCGATCGCTATGCAACGCCATTGGGCTGACAGCAGTAGCTGTATAATTCGAGACTTAAGTTTTTTCTGGATAAATGCACCCCAATACATAGCTGTTAAATTAGATCCCTCGATTAATTAATCAGAGGTGCATTAGCGATCGCACTCAGGTTGACTGACTTCAAAAGTCCTTGCCAAGCCTCATTGAGCACTGGATTATTCGGTTGCGATCGTCTTAATTGCGCCAGGTTAGAGAGTGAATCGTACCAAATCCCAGTCTCGGCTAATCGAGAAATTAAATCTAAGGAAACAGGTTTATTTAGCTGAGTTGTCAAATTACTGTTAGCTTCCACGCGACGAATCCAGCCACTTACCCAAGGACTATCCGGTTCTAACTCTTCGGTGCAAATTATCACTAAAGACCATTTATAATTTTTACCTGTCTTGAGTGCGGGAACTGAAGCCGGAATTTTAACTTGCATTACCCCTGGTTTATTAGGTAACGATAAATTTGTCCGGTAACTATATTTACTATCTTCTGTTTGTAAAGTAAATAATGCTGTTTTGGCAGTAGTAGTTGGAATATAGACAAATATAGTCGGACGTTCTGCCACTGTATAACCAATATTAGTTGTTGGTATCAATGGCGTGACCGATGTACTAGTAGTTGCTTGTGTTGCAAAGCCACACAAATTACCGTCTCTAGAGGCTCCTCCAGATGATCTTTTAGGCGCTTGCGCTCCTGGTGGTTTAAAAGTTACACCTGCTATAGTTGGCGCTACTGAGAGAGATAGAAAAGAACTGGAAATTAAAAGTGCTATTCCTAATAATGGGTATCGAAACAGTGATTTGTTGTTTTTCTGCATAAACTAATTTATCTGTTTTAGCGTTTTTGACAAGGTAACTAATTGTCAAGCTTGTCAACAGAACTATCTACGAAATATTAATACTCTATGGTTTTTATTTTTTAATAGCCAACAGTGCAATTACGGAAATATTTTTTGATAAAAAAACCGAAATTATTTATTTTTAAATTTTAATATTATTTCCTATTTATATTATTAAATCAATCTGCTTTGTCAATACTATACAAAGCATTCATTACAATGAATATACCAAATATTGTCAATAAATTATTCATTGAAAATTCAATCTACTTTATGAAATTTATATTTAAAAAAAATATGGTTTTTTTGCAAAATTTCATGAAGGTATTGATGTCAAAGCAAAGACTATTTAGAATCGGAATATTTTTGGATATTTTTGGTTAAAATAAAAGCATATACTAGTATATCTCTAAAAACTGAGCAAAATATGAGAATAGCAATAATTATCTAAAAATCTTGATTTCACCCAGTCTAATCGTCAAATAGCGGTTTTCTTGATGTCTCTATTTTATATCTGTAATTTACCAGAGTCAGGGAAATTTATGCTTACATAAAGACAATTTTGATTTCAGTATTTTCCACAGTATATCTTCATAAATTCTCTATATCATCATAATTAGGAACTTCCAAATCAAAAAACACCGCGATTGTTAACTTACCAAGCCTGCAACTCGTAGGGGCACGGCATTGCCCATTGGTGTCAACTTAAGCTAAAAGCTATATACAGCGCGTGTTGTACAAAAACCCTCGCCCTCATCCCCTAACCCCTTCTCCCTGAGGGAGAAGGGGAATTGAATCTCTTGCTCCCCTCTCAGAGAGGGAGAGGGGCTGGGGGTGAGGGCAAAACCTTTGCACAAAGCGGGTTTCACGTTAAGTTGACACGTATGGGTCACCTCGCCCCTACAATTGGGGATAATGTATTTTTTGGAGTTTCCTAAGAGTCAACAGTCAACAGTCAAAGCTATTTTCCAAGTCAGGATTTCTTGATTATTCAGTATTTCGGGATTTTTACCAACTTTTATAACTTCTAAGTTGGTAAAGTATGAATTAGTTAATCAAAAAATCTTGAGATACTTCTGTACATGCATACTAAACGTATCTTGGCTTTTGTGGGTTGGATGCTGGCTGCGTTGGTACTTTTGATTGCCTGTAATCAAACAAGTACCCCTAACCCAACAGCCTCAGCCGCGAGTTTAACAATATCAGCAGCAGCTAGCTTAAAAGATGCGCTTCAAGAAATCAAGCCGCTATATGCTAAACAGCAGCCACAGGTGAAACTCACCTATAATTTTGGTTCTTCGGGTGCTTTACAACAACAAATCGAACAAGGCGCGGCTGTGGATGTTTTCATTTCAGCAGCAAATAAGCAGATGGATGCGTTAATGCAAAAAGGTTTGTTAGTTGATAGTACCCGCAAAGATTTGTTGAAAAATGAATTAGTGTTAATTGTGCCCCAACAGGCTCAGAATATCAAAGATTTTTTAGATTTAGCTAATCCCAGTGTCAAAAAAATTGCTTTAGGTGAACCTAAAAGTGTACCAGCAGGACAATATGCTTTACAAGTTCTGACTGCTTTAAAAATTGCTGATCAAATTAAACCCAAGGTTGTTTACGCTAAGGATGTGCGTCAAGCTCTCAATTATGTAGAGTCGGGTAATACTGATGCGGGGATAGTATATCTTTCGGATGCTAAAACTTCTCAAAAAGTGAAAGTTGTGGTTACTGCACCGGAAACTAGTCATTCTCCAATTGTTTATCCGATAGCTGTGCTAAAAAGCAGTAAATATGTTGATGCTGCTGAGAATTTTGTGCAATTTTTATCGGGTAATGCAGTTAAAGATGTATTTGAGAAACAGGGATTTAAGGTAATTGGTAATTAGTCAGAGACGCGATGAATCGCGTCTGTACAATTGTCATTAGTCAGAGACGCGATGAATCGCGTCTGTACAATTGTGATTTTTTATGGTTTGAAGTTGATTGATTTTTTGTAATTTTGAATTTTGAATTTTGAATTTTGAATTGTTATTATGCCTCAAGATTTATCGCCGCTTTGGATATCATTGAAAACATCGTTATTAGCAACGTTTATTACTTTTTTTATTGGGATTGCTACTGCCTATTGGATGTTGGAATATCGCGGTAAGGCGAAATCATTAATTGAGGGTGTGTTGATTGCACCGTTGATTTTACCGCCTACAGTGGTGGGCTTTTTATTACTGCTGTTTTTTGGGAAAAATGGCCCTGTTGGGCAGTTGATGAATAAATTTGATTTTACTATTGTCTTTACTTGGTATGGGGCTGCGATCGCGGCTACTGTGGTTTCTTTTCCGTTAATGTATAAAACTGCACTGGGAGCTTTTGAACAGATTGATAAAAATCTGCTGCGGGTGGCGAAAACTCTTGGTGCTGGGGAAAGTAAAATATTTTGGCGAATTAGTTTACCTTTAGCTTTACCGGGAATTATCGCGGCGACAACTCTGGCTTTTGCGCGCGCTTTGGGGGAATTTGGCGCAACTTTAATGTTAGCTGGGAATATTCCCGGACAAACCCAGACGATACCAATGGCGATTTATTTTGCTGTGGAAGCCGGCGCAATGAATGAAGCCTGGTTTTGGGCGATCGCAATTATGGTAATTTCTCTATCGGCTATTATTATTGCTAATGTATGGCAGGAAGGTAAGCGGATTGGGGGACGAAGGGGACGAAGGGAAGGGAAACAAGGAAATGAAGCTTCTTTGATGTCTGCTTTATCTTCGCCTGTGGGGTTATTTGTAGATATTGAAAAACAATTATCGAGTTTTCATCTGAAAGTTACCTTTAATACCGATAATCTACCCTTGGGATTATTGGGGGGATCTGGGGCGGGTAAAAGTATGATTCTGCGCTGTATTGCGGGGATAGACACGCCGACTAGGGGGCGGATAGTTTTAAATGGGAGAGTATTGTATGATTCGGAACAAGGAATTAATTTACCTAGTCGCGATCGCCGGATTGGTTTTTTAGTACAGAATTATGCCCTGTTTCCCCACTTGACTGTGGCGGAAAATATCGCTTTTGGCTTACCCCAAGGACTATCTCACAGCAGTATTCGGGTACAATTAGAACAGCAATTAATCGCCATGCAGTTACAAGGATTAGGCGATCGCTATCCGCACCAACTGTCTGGGGGACAGCAACAACGGGTAGCTTTAGCTAGGGCTTTGGCGAGTAAACCAGAAGCTTTACTGTTAGATGAGCCTTTTTCGGCTCTGGATACATATTTGCGCAGTCAATTAGAACAGCAAATGATGGAAACCCTTGCAGATTACCAAGGTGTAACTTTGTTTGTGACTCATAATATGGAAGAAGCTTACCGCATTTGTCCGAATTTGCTAGTTTTGGAACATGGTAATGCAATACAACATGATTCCAAACATGAGATTTTTGAGCATCCTGTCTCTGCAACTGTGGCGCAAATTACTGGCTGTAAAAATATTTCGCGGGGGCGACTTTTACAACCTTCACAAGTAGAAGCGAGTGATTGGGGTTGTAATTTGCAAGTTTTACCAGCAAATTCCAGAGATTTAGCTTATATTGGGATTCGTGCCCATCAGATAGCCTTTACCAACAATCCCCAACAAGAAAATACATTTCCCTGCTGGTTGGTAAGAACTAGTGAAACACCCCATCGCATGAGTTTGTTTTTAAAGTTGCATTCTCCAGCTACTAGTCCCCATGACTATCATCTCCAAGCAGAGGTTTTTAAGGAAAAATGGCTAACGATGAAAGATCAGCCATTTCCTTGGTATGTGCATTTAGATCCTTTGCGGTTAATGCTGATGGATTGAGACAATATTGGAGTGCTATAGTTGTGAGTATCTAGGCGATCGAGTAATAGCGCTGCTCCTAACTCACACATTTTATAACCCTGATATAGCAAGGCTTTTAGCCAAACAAGGAAAATGTGTTTGTTTCATTCATTACCAGAGGAGTTAAATACTTTTGACTTTTGACCTTTGACATTGACTTTTGACTTCCACTTGTATCAGAATTTCTCCTGAGACTCTCTTGTTTTGGTACGTCTCTGTGGGATACGCAGATTTTCACCGTAAATTTATGTATTTGCAAAGTAAAATACACAACTGTGTCGTTGGTGGCGCTTAAAATAAATACAATTGGCTTTTGCAGATTTTCAATGCTATAAATTAGTCAATTATTTATCACTACAGGCTCTAATTGAGTCGTGATTTTTTACACAAGTAGAAGGCTGAAAATTTCCGGCAAACTTTCCTATCAAGGATAGTATTTGGGAAAAATATTATTCAGATAGCCTCTTATGGAAACATCCACAAGGGGAGGAAAAATATTGTTCTTTAAGCCCTTGTTTCCAGCCGCTCTTGTTAAGTTATTTTATGACACAATCTTCCTGTCTAACTATTTTGCTCATTGACGATCGCACTGCAGAGTGGATGAATTTTCGTCAATATTTGCAACAGGACAGTCTTTATACATATCAAATTTTGCAGCTTGAGACGGCGACACAAGCAATTGCATGGTGTCAGCAGGGGAAAGCAGATGTAATTTTACTGAATTTTTTATTACCTGATGGTAATGGGCTGGAGTTGTTGGGGAAATTAAGGGAGAGTTGCAGCAATACACAAACAGCAATCATCTTGTTAACAGAACATGAAGATATAGAGATTGCTGTTCGGGCGATGAAAAACGGGGCGCAAGATTGCTTAATCCAAAATCAGTTGACACCAGCAACTTTACATGCAGCGATTCATGATGCTGTCAAACAGAGACATCGAATTTGGCAGTTAGAACAAAGTCGCGAACAAAAACAATTAATTGCGGCGA
The DNA here is from genome assembly GCF_963889195.1 of Calothrix sp. FACHB-168. Taxonomy (NCBI): domain Bacteria; kingdom Bacillati; phylum Cyanobacteriota; class Cyanophyceae; order Nostocales; family Calotrichaceae; genus Calothrix; species Calothrix sp. FACHB-168. Next base: position 134,497 of record NZ_CAWPNJ010000002.1, on the reverse strand, counting down.
TCGCTTTACGGATTCGGCAGTCACTCCAGCTTAAGGATATTTTAGCGGTTACATCTCAACAAGTACGGCAATTTTTACAGGCAGACAGGGTAGTAGTCTATCAATTTAACTCCGATATGAGTGGGACTGTGGTATCGGAGTCAGTTTTACCAGGCTGGACGGTAAGTTTAGCACAACAAATTCAAGATACCTGCTTTCAACGGGGGGCGGGAGTAGAATATCGTCAAGGTAAAACTAGGGCAATCAATAATATTTATGAAGCTGGTTTAACAGACTGTCATATACAGTTACTCGAACAATTTGAAGTTAAAGCCAACTTGGTAGTGCCAATTTTGGTGAGAAAGCGTTTATGGGGATTATTAATTGCCCATCAATGTACCGCACCTAGACAATGGGATGCATTGGAATTGGAATTGTTGGATCAGCTGGCGGTACAAATAGCGATCGCGATTCAACAATCCACTGCTTACCAAATAACGCGAACACAACTCAAAGAACGCAAACGCGCCCAGAAAACTCTTCAGGAAAGTGTAGAGCGCTTTCGCAGCACCTTTGAGCAAGCAGCAGTAGGTATTGCTCATGTGTTCTTAAATGGGCAGTTTTTGCGCGTTAACCGAAGATTTTGTGAGATTACCGGCTACCATCAGTCGGAACTGATGAACTTGACTTTTCAGGAAATTACCTATCCAGATGATTTACCCGCAGATTTAAAGCAATTACAAAAGCTGCTATTAGGTGCAATTGATACCTATTCAATGGAAAAACGCTATATCCGCAAGGATAGGACGGTTATCTGGATTAAACTGACAGTTTCGTTAGTCCATGATGCAAAACATCATCCGCAATATTTTATCAGTGTGATTCAAGACATTAGCCAGCAGAAACAGGCAGAAGCTGCTCTAGAGGAGAGTGAAGAAAATTTTCGCCAACTAGCAGCATCAGTGGAAGAAGTTTTTCTGATTCAAAATGCTGACTTTAGCAAAACGATTTATTTGAGTCCTGGATATGAAAGCATTTGGCAACGTCCTTGTGAAGATGTGTACAAAAATCCAATGGTTTGGCTGGAATCGGTTTATCCAGAAGACCGAAATGGTTTACAAAAAGAAATGCAACGAGTGATGTCTGGGGATAAATGTCAAACCGAGTATCGTATTTTTCGACCCAATGGTGAATTACGCTGGATTTTAGTCCAGGCATTTCCAGTTTTTGATGATGATGGAAAGCTTTATCGCACTATTGCTTCCGCACAGGATATTACTGAGCGAAAACAAGCAGAAATTGCGCTTCAAGAAAGTGAAGCCAGGTTTCAGGCATTCATGAATAATAGTCCCTCAGCCTCTTGGATTACTGATGCAGACGGTAGGATTGTTTACCTGAGCCGAACTTATCTCCGCACCTTTCAAGTTGCTGCTGAAACTGTAGAAGACTTGATTGGGAGAACAGTGTTTGATATTTATCCGGTAGAAATTGCTCAACAGTTTTTAGATAATATTCGTTTGGTGGCGCAAACCCAAGAAGTTCTGGAAACTGAAGAAAAAGCTCCGAGAACAGATGGCACATTAGGGGATTTTTTAGTTTACAAATTCCCTTTGCCGCAAACATCAGGACAATACCTAATTGGTGGTGTGGCTGTTGATATTACAGAACGAATTCTGGCAGAACAGGCGTTGCAAAAACTAAATCAGGAACTAGAAGAGAGAGTAAAACACCGCACCGCAGCGTTGCAAGCTAGCGAAGAACGTTGGCATTTAGTGTTGCAAGGAACTAATGATGGTATCTGGGATTGGGATATCAAAAATAATCAGGTGTTTTTCTCAACTCGCTGGAAACAAATGCGGGGCTATAGCGATGATGAAATTAGCAACCAGTTAGAAGAATGGTCAAGTGGCATTCATCCGGAAGATTACGATGTAGTTATGCAGTCCCTACATGACCATTTTGCCCAAAAAACACCGTTTTTTCAAGAAGAATACCGAGTCAAGCAAAAAGATGGCTCATATATCTGGATTTTAGACCGGGGTCAGGCCTTGTGGGATGAAACAGGTAATGTCATCCGCATGAGTGGTTCAGAAACCGATATTACCGAACGCAAACAAACCCAAGAAAAATTACACAATCTTTCCGATCGCTTGAACTTGGCACTCGCAGCCGGAGCAATTGGCACTTGGGATTGGGATTTGGTTCACGAAGCAGAATGGGATGACCGGATGTATGAACTATATGGGATGCAACGCTCAGAAATTCCCGCTACATACCAGGATTGGCAAAATGCAGTTTATCCAGATGACCTTGCTGATGTTGAAGCTGCTCTTCAGGCTGCTGTTAGGGGAGAAAAAGAATTTAATACAGAATTTCGCATTGTGCATCCAGACGGTAGCATTCACTTTATTCGAGCTGCTGCTTTAGTTCAACCCAATGAGCAGGGCGAACCCCAACGGATGGTAGGGATTAACTATGATATTACCGAACGCAAACGCGCGGAAGCACAACTTTACCAAATAAATCAGGAACTTACCCAAGCTAATATTCAACTAGCCCGTGCGACTCGCCTCAAAGATGAATTTTTGGCGAATATGAGCCATGAATTGCGTACACCACTGAATGCGATTTTGGGGATGTCGGAAGCATTTCAAGAAGGTGTATTGGGTGAAATTAATTACCAGCAAGCAAAAGCGATCGCGACTATCGAACGGAGTGGTAGACATTTACTAGAACTGATCAATGAGATCCTTGATTTAGCTAAAATTGAATCGGGTAAACTGGAACTGCAACTGAGTGACAGCCCAGTTAAAAGTCTGTGTCATAGCAGTTTGTTATTTGTTCAACAGCTGGCGTTCAATAAAAATCTTCGCCTGATGACTGATATTGCTGAGTCTTTAGGTAGTATGCAAGCGGATGAGCGCCGTTTGCGTCAGGTATTGATTAACCTACTCAGCAACGCGATTAAGTTTACCCCTGCCGGGGGTGTAGTGACGCTCAAGGTATGGCTAGAAGTAGCAGAGGGAGAAAATTCACCATCTTCTGTTCCGCACATTAATTTCAGTGTAAGTGACACTGGTATTGGTATCGCCTCGGAAGATATTCACAAATTATTTCAGCCTTTCATCCAGTTGGATAGCAGCCTCAACCGTCAATATGATGGTACTGGCTTAGGTTTGGCATTAGTACAGCGAATTATTGCTTTACATGGTGGTACAGTCTCAGTTACCAGTCAGGTAGGAGAAGGGAGTTGTTTTACTGTGCGCATTCCCTACATTAGCAGCGATCGCAATTCTCCAACTGTGCCGGAAGTACAATCTTCTAACTCTGGGATATCCTCAGCGATCGCTGTTATGCCAAACACCTCGGCTTTGATTTTATTGGTAGAAGACAATCAAGCCAATATCACTACAATGGCTAACTATTTGCAACATCGCGGATATCGTTTAGCGATCGCCAACGATGGAAAACAAGCCATTGAGCAGATTTATAGTCAACGTCCCGACATAATTTTAATGGATATTCAAATGCCAGAAATGGACGGAATAGAAGCCATCAAGCGCATTCGGGAGGATGAACAATTTAATCATATTCCCATAATTGCTTTAACGGCGCTAGCCATGCCAAGCGATCGCGAAACTTGTCTAGCAGCTGGCGCTAATGAATATTTAACTAAGCCAGTTAGACTGCAACACCTTATAGCCAAAATTCAACAACTGTTAACATAGTTGACGGTTGACGGTTGACGGTTGACAGTGAAGAGAAATTTTCATCTTTGGTTGTAGGCTTTTCCCATGAGGGGCTAGCTTGAAACCCTTACCAATAATAAATGACAAATGACCAATGACTAACTCAAGAATGTTTCTTTTTGTGATGTCTTTGAGAAATTTTCGCCAAAGTGCGATCGCCTGCTTGCTTTAATTTAGAGAAGAAACGATAAGTTTTGCGGACAACATTTAGCAAAAAGTAGGGAATCTTGATCCGCAATGGTGCAAGGATTGGGCGATATAACAAATAGTATCCTCGTTTGAGGTTATCCCATTTGGCACATTTGTCTTCATGGAGAAAGTCAGAAATATCAACGACTAATCCCTTACCTTCATACATCATCACATTTCGCCCATGCACATCATGGGGATATAGTCCCCGTTTACGTGCATAATCTAAAGCTTGGTCGATATCTTCAATTACTTGCTTGGGTATACGCAGACCGCGTTGAATTGCATCATACAAAGTAACTCCGTATAAACGCTTAAGAATTAACACGCCATTTTGAGCATAAAAACATTCCGAAAAAGCCGGGTGAGAACCTAAAAGACGGTATACTTCTACTTCTTCCTCAAAACCAGGCCGTCCCGGCGCGTAAATTTTTACTACCCAGTGAGGATAATCTGGATGGTAAACCACTGCGGCGTAATTTCCTGCGCCTAATTTTTGCCAAGGTTGGGGAAGATAGGTAAATACTACTGGATCGTGAGGATCTATACTCTCTATCTTGAGTTGCGGAATTAACTCTTGGCGAACAGTCTGTACTAGCTGATCTATGAGCGCTCTATCCATACTCAATCCCGTGAGAGTAGTTCTAATGTCCGGGATTATACATTATATTAGTGGCCTTGGCACTGTTTTTGTAGGCGATCGCAAAGCCTGATTGTTGTTTTACTAAGCCTTAGGGACATCCAATTTTTTAAATACCCAATAAATTTGTAGTGCGAGCAGCGTTCGACTGAGCGCTGCTCGCACTACGGAATATGGGTAATTTATTTTTTGTAAGTCCCTTATTGTTGTTACACTCAGTCTTATTGTTGTTTCCCTAAGCCTGATTATCCAAACTTTAAGGATAAAAGTTGATTAGCGATCGCGAGTTATTGCAGGTGTTTAGATCCCCGACTTCTTTGAGGATACAGCTGGCGAATTAGGGGTCAGACCAATCGCTTATCCAGAAATCCCGCCGTCACCCTCAAGGGTGCGGCTAATCGTACAAAGCCCACAAAGGTGGGCTTCGTAGCGTGAGCCAGTGGCTTCTAGCCTGCGGGCGGTGTGTCGGATAAGCGAGAGAACAGTTTATATAAAATGCTGAGGGGTCAAACCCATCATTCGCCAGATGTATCCTTTGAGAAGTCTGGTATCTGTTAACCCTCAGAATTATTATGGTGAACCACTAGTTCTTTTTTCTGCGGTGCAAATATCCCATGTCTAGGACTAAATAATAATGCTAAGACAAATAACCCCGATACTACTAACACAATCGCTGGGCCGGAGGGTAAATTATAAAAGTAACTCAGGTACATACCGCTAATACTAGAAGTTACGCCGATGACTGCACCCAAAATCATTACTTGATTGAGCCGTTTTACTAATAAATAGGCGGTAGCACCAGGGGTAATTAATAGGGAAAGTACAAGAATTACACCTACAGCTTTCATGCTGGCGACAATTGTTAAGGCTATTAGCAGCATTAAACCAAAATTGAGGCGATTAACTGGTAAACCTGCGGCTTGTGCGCCTAGGGGGTCAAAGGTGTAAAATAAGAGTTCTTTGTAGAGTAAAACTACTACTATCAACACAACTGCGGCAATGATAGCAGTATCGCGTACTTCATCAATGGTAACGCCAAGAATATTACCAAAAAGAAAGTGATTCAGGTCGATTTTATTATCTTTTTGAATAACTGTAATTAAGGTAATTCCCAAGGCGAAGAATGCAGAGAAAACTATCCCCATTGCTGCATCTTCTTTAATTGGCGATCGCGTTCTAATGAGTGCGATCGCCATTGTACTGACAACGCCAGCAATAAACGCACCAACAAATATATTAGCCCCCACCATAAAGGCGATCGCTAATCCTGGCAAAACTGAGTGACTAATGGCATCACCCAGTAACGCCAATCGTTGTACCATCAAGTAACTGCCCACAACTGCACACAATAAGCCGACTAATATCGCGATGGCTAGCGATCGCTGCATAAAGCCATATTGTAATGGCTCAATTAATGATTGAATTGTCATTTGTCATTTGTCCTTTGTCATTTGTCATTTGTTCTTTGTCATTTGTCTAATAAATCCCTTCTGCCATCTGCCATCTGTCTTTCTTCTATCGCCAATGACTAATGACTAATGACTAATGACTATTAACTATTAAGCCGCATCAGAAAAGTACATAACCTTACCACCATAAGCACGGTTTAAGTTTGCTTCGGTGAGTACTTCTTGCCGTGAACCTGTGGCGATTAATTCTCGGTTTAATAATATTAAATCATCAAAGTGCGTTATAGATTCGCCTAAGTCGTGGTTGACAACTAAGACAATTTTACCTGCGGTTGCAAGTTCCTCAAAGACTTCAAATATTACCGTTTGAGTCTTTTGATCGATACCTACTAAAGGTTCGTCAAAACAAAATATCTCGGCTTGCTGCGTTAAAGCACGGGCTAAAAATACTCGCTGCTGTTGTCCCCCGGAGAGTTCGCCAATGGGGCGATCGCAATAAGCTTTCATCCCCACTCTTTCTAATGCATTATTTGCTACCTGTCGGCTAACTGCGGAAAAGCTACGCAACCATCCAGTCTTTTTTACTCGCCCCATCATTACCACATCCCACACTGTCGCTGGATAAGTCCAGTCAATTTGGCTACGCTGGGGAACATAGGCAACTTTTTCTAGTTGCTGCATTAATGGCTTGCCTTGGTATAAGGCGTTACCGCTACTTTTGGGAACTAAGCCCAACATCGCTTTCATTAAGGTACTTTTACCTGCACCGTTGGGGCCAAAAATACCTGTAAGTTTACCTGGTTCAATATAACAATTAACGTCTCTTAAAGCTTCTTGGCTGCGGTAATGTACCCCTAAATGAGCAATGTTAATTCCTGCTGTGGATTTCATATCATGAGTATGTATAACTTGTGCCGATTGTTCCCTGGTATTTCTCTGTGATTTATTAAAATTGGTGTAAAAAGAGACGTTTATCATAATAGTGTTTTATATTTCATTAACTTGAGCTTACTATAAAAATGAGAAAATTATGAAAAAATCTATAGAGAGGAATAATGTTGTAAATAAGTGAAACTAATGCTGAAGATAGATAAGGGTATGGGGCATTGGGCATTGGGCATTGGGCATGGGGCATTGGGCATGGGGCATGGGGCATTGGGCATGGGGCAACCGTCAACCGTCAACAATCGCCAATTGAAGAATATTGTTTCGCAGATATGCTTGGGAATGCTTCTGCCTTTGGCTTTATTTGGTTGCAGTCAGCCGAATGGTGGTAATAATTCTCAAGGTGATGGTAAACCGCAAGTTGTCGCCACTAGCACAATTATTGCCGATTTAACTCAAGAGGTTGCTGGTGATGAGGTTAAGGTAACGGGAATTCTTAAACCGGGTACAGATCCCCATGTTTACGAACCGGTACCAGCAGATAGTCGGGTGATGGAAACAGCAAAATTGATTTTATATAACGGTTACAATTTAGAACCAGGGCTGATTAAATTAATGAATGCTGCGGGTGGAAAGGTAAAGCGGGTAGCGGTGGGAGAAGTTGTCAAACCTTTGCAGTTAGATAAGGGTAAAGGTGAAATAGTACCCGATCCTCATGTTTGGGGGAGTGCAGAAAATGCGATCGCAATGGTAAATGCGATTCGCGATGCGTTAATTCAATTATCGCCGGAAGATAAAGAAAAATTTACTCAGAATGCAACAGAACTTACCAATGAGTTAAAACAGTTGGATAAGTGGATTAATCAGCAAATTCAAACGATTCCCGTCAATAAACGCAAACTTGTGACTACCCATGATGCCTTTCAATATTATGGACAAGCTTATCAAATTGCGATCGCGGGTACATTAATTGGCATTAGTACCGAAGAACAACCCAGCGCCCAAACAGTACAGCGATTGGTAGAGTCAATTAAAAAAATTGGTGTTGATGCCATTTTTGCTGAAACTACCATTAATCCAGCATTAATTAAAACTGTCGCCCAAGAAGCAGGTGTAAAACTAGCCCCGAATCAACTCTATTCTGACTCTATTGGTGCTAAGGGAAGTGCAGGCGATACTTATATAAAAATGATGCAAGCTAATACCCGCACTATAGTAGAAGCACTGGGAGGTAAATATACACCTTTTCAACCCAAAAAGTAGTATTTTTCCTCTTCAACTGTTACAGCAGTTGTTATAAAAGTTACTGTTACGGGAATAATGCAAGAAAGACCCTGTATTTAACAATACGGTTCAGTTAGCATTAAAGCCATGATTTAACGTAGGTTGGGTAGAGCGATAGCGAAACCCAACCTACAATTCTCCTTAACTGAACTGTATTGCTGTATTTAACTATTTAATCGAGGTTTTTCTGACAGTAGCTCAAAATATTATGAACTTACTACCTTACGATAGATTTACAATTTTCACGCCTGAGATAGTACCTGTAGTTTCACAACGCTTGAGTAGCAAAATTGAAACAGCAAAAATGTTGCAATTTCCAGATGCAAAATTACCTTATTATGGAACCATCTCAGCAGAAAGTTTTAATATTACTCGCAATGTCTATCGCAAACTATTTATCCCCGTAATTAAAGGTAGCTTAGAAACACAATCTCAGCAAACAGCAGTACATATTCAAATGAATTTACATCCTGCTGCTATTGGTTTTTTAATATTCTTATTTTGGTTTTGGTATGGTGGTTTTATGCCAATTATGCTGCAAGATGCTTTGCCAATTTATTTTAAGTTTATCTTTTTATCTACACCTTTAGGATTACTATTTATAGTCTGGTCTTTTTTCTGGTCAGAAGTTAAGAAAACTCGTAGTGAATTGGCTGATATTATTCAAGGGCAATTATAATTCATTTGTCATGAGAGACGCGATTAATCGCGTCTGTACAACAGTCATTTGCAGGGTGGATAATTCCCACCATTTTTATTTAATTCATTACTCGATTTTTTCTTTTCGCTGTTGCAATTTCAACATAATTTCGGCGTGCATTTCCCTGGTAATGGGGTAAAAGTAGGTTAAAAATAAACCAGCAATTAAACAAATTGTTGGTAAAGGCCCAACCGCAAGACGTATTGCTAATAATGCTGATTCCGGTTGTGTAGGTAGTACAGTTTGTCCAGCGACAGCTTCTTTAAAACCGTAAGATTGCAAGGCATTTCCTACTAAAAATAACCCAAAAGCTAAACCAAACTTTTGCAACAACACCATGAAACCATAAAACACACCTTCGCGGCGTTGTCCGGTTTGTAGTTCATCTAATTCAATCACATCGGGAATCATTGACCAAGGAACAAGATAAGCTGTAGAGACACCAAAACCTGCCATTACCGCCATGATATACATGATAATTATTTGACCGGGTTGTAAAAAATATAGTCCTGCGGCGGCGATAATCCATATAATCATTCCCAGAAAATAAACAACTTTTTTGCCAACTTTTTTACTTAAATTACTCCAAAAAAATAGCATGATTAAAGCTGTTCCTTGGACGGCTATCATAGTTGTAGGTACGTCTGCTTCTGGGAGACGCATACAGTAAACTACAAAATAAGGAATGATGCTGGCTGTAATTTGTACGCCTAACCAAGAACAAAGATATATACCAATAACAAATAAAAAAGGTCGATTGCTAAAGACAATTTTTAATTGGTCGAAGAAAGGAATAGATGGCGCTTCTTCTAATTGGATACGTTTAGCTTCAAATTCTAAAACGCGATCGCGCGTACCGTAAACGCACCAATACAAGCTGAAAACAGAAATTATAGTACAGATGGCGGCTAAGACTACATATTGTTGAGTGCGATCGCTAATTTGAGAAAAGACAATCTTCGACAAAATCAACGATAAAATACTGCCACCAATCGAAAAGGTAAAGCGAAAACTATTGAGGCTAGTACGTTCATCATAATCTTGCGTCAGTTCTGGAGTCATTGCCGTATAAGGCAAATTGACAACAGTGTAAAACACCTGCGATATCAACCCAATGACTACGTAATACCAAAATAAACCCCAGACACTAAACGGTGGTACAATCCACTGTAAGAAAAAGAAAACTCCAAAGGGAATAGCCCCGTATAATAGCCAAGGTAAACGACGACCCCAACGCCGAGATTGAGTTTTATCTGTGAGAAACCCAACAAATGGATCGTTGACTGCATCCCAAATTTTCCCAATCATCAAAATGCTGCCGGCTAAACCCGCCGGAATTCCCGCAACATTAGTAAAGAACACCAATAAAAAAAACACCGAAATATTGGCATTAATCGCGGGGCCTAAGTCACCTGCACCGTAAGCTAGTTTAGTTTTAAATGACAGCTTTTCACTTTTGTGAGAGTCATCAGCAACAGAATCATTCATAATATTTAGCGCTCATATTAAAATAAAGAATTTGCAATTCCTTCAGTATTCACCAAAACCCCTTGCTTTATGCCAGACCTTTACGTTTCTTGGTCAGATTATCACCAGAAAATCGAACAACTGGCTGCTCAGATTTATCAATCCGGTTGGGAATTCAACCAGATTGTCTGTCTAGCCAGAGGTGGACTACGGGTGGGAGATATTCTTTCCCGTATATATAAGCAACCTCTGGCAATTTTAGCAACATCATCTTACAGTGGCCCCGGCAAGCAAGAAAGGGGATCGTTAATCTTGTCACGTCATTTAACAATGACTAGCGAAACTTTAGGTTCGCGGATTCTGTTAGTTGATGACTTGGTAGACTCTGGTATCACAATTCAAGAGACTATTCCTTGGCTACAGCAGCATCCTGAATTTGAGATTTCGGAAATTCGCTCTGCTGTAATTTGGTATAAAGCCTGTTCGGTTTTTGAGCCGGATTACTATGTGGACTATCTCACAGATAACCCCTGGATTCATCAGCCTTTTGAACCCTATGAATATACTAACCCGGCGGATTTAGCTGCAAAATTTAGTCCATGCACCGAGGTATCATATCGTCTATAGGCGTTGGGCATTGGGCATTGGGCATTGGGCATGGGGCATTGAAACAATTTGGGATTTTGGATTTGCGATAGCGCAGCGTAAAGCCTTCTCCTATCGGAGACGCTACGCGAACGGCATAGCTACTCTACCCTTCGGGAACGACTTCGTCGAACGAGAACGCCTACCCTGCGGGAAGGGCTTCGCCCAACGGCGAACGCTTAGAGCGAGTCCGCGAGCGTCTTTTGGATTGTATTTGAATCTAAAATCCAAAATCTAAAATCTAAAATTCTTTGTCCTCCTTGTCCCCTTTAAAACAGCCACAACCAAAAAGGTAATGTAATCAGTAGTATAAAAGCTCCGGCGGCTAGGGCAGTGACGGCTAAATCGCGGTCGAGATTGAAGGTTTCCGCTAGTACCAGGGTAGCAAATGCAGGTGGCATAGCCATTTGCAAAACAATTACTTTGGCAGCTGAACCTGTGACGCCAAACCATCCTAAGGTACTGCCGAGAATTAGGGGGACTAAAATCATTTTAATTGCCAAGCTAATGCCTACTTGTGGCAAGCTTCTCCAAGATTTTAGCTGTGACAGTCGCATTCCAATTAAGACGAGGGATAAAGTCAGGGCAATCCAAGCTAATTTATCCATGTAGAAGGCGACTAAGTGGGGAATTTTGATTTGGCGCAAGAGTAAGCCAAACGCGAAACTCCACAGCGCAGGATTAATTAAGATTGCTTTAGTTATCTGCCCAGAATTGTTGATATTATTGCCAAATCTTGCTGCTAGGACAACGCCTAAGCCGTAAGCACCAAATACTGTGCCCAAGAGATCGTAAAATAAAGCCCAAGCAAAATATTGTTGTCCTACCATTGCTAAGGTAATGGGAAAGCCGAGGTAACCTGTGTTACCTACCATCGCAGCTAACAACAAACTCCCTTGCGTTGGTTGTTGGGGCATGGTATTTGTCACATAGGTTTGCCCTTTAATAGCTAACCAAGCTAATAATGCTCCTAGTAAAATGGCGAGGTATGCGATCGCAGGTGCAATCCAAATCTGTCCCGAAAGGTCAGCTTGATATAAAAAAGATACTATGCTTATCGGTACTCCCAGATAAAAGAGGAAATGACCTACAACTGAGGGAACCGTGCTTGGTAGCTTACGTCCCAAAATGAATCCTAACAGGACTAGTCCCACTAGCTTGACATATAGCTCGAAAAGATTTGTCAAGATATCACCTAAAAATCATCTAAAAATATAGATGTAAAATGCTAGCGCTTGCATTTATTTTTTTCCAGTCTAAAATCTGTTATGGCTATTGAAACAAGGCAGCTAATCACGAGAAAATCTCAGCACCAAATATGAAAATTTTTCTTAAGAGTCAACAGTCAACCGTCAACCGTCAACCGTCAACAGTCAACCGTCAACCGTCAACGCTATTTTCAAGCTAGGAGAGAATTCTTGAATAAAGCTGGGTTTTCTGGAGAACCTCAACACTCTTCGGCTGCTTCTGGGGATGATATTCCAGCAGCTTTACGCGATACTCCCGATCCAAAACCGAAAATGCGCGTCCAACCTCTAGTTTTACTGATTGGTGGAGCATTGGCTTTTGTCCTGCTTGCTGTCAGTAGTGGCTTTGTCTTTTTTATCCTTTCACCTAAAAGAATCACTAATTCTCAACCTTCTCCGACTATTTCCCCGACAGAAACACCAATATCTGATAGTTCTGGAGAAGCGCAAACTAATAATAGCGATACTATATTAGGGCATTTAGCTTATACAGAAGCGCCAGAATCTGATTTAGCATTCGTGGGTGGAGGCATTAGAATGCGCACAGCAGCTGCGGAAAGGTTTCGCGAGATGGTAAGAGCAGCACGCCAAGCTAATGTCAATTTAGTCCCAATTTCTGGCTTTCGCTCTGTGAAGGAGCAGGAACAGTTATTTTTTGGTGTGGGTGCGCAGCGCAATCAAACACCCGCCGAAAGAGCAGCTTTAAGTGCGCCTCCTGGTCATAGCGAACACCACACTGGCTATGCTGTAGATGTTGGGGATGGTGCTGTTCCGGCGACTAATCTACAAACTAATTTTGAAAATACCAGAGCTTATAAGTGGTTAGAAGAAAATGCTGCTCGTTTTGGTTTTGAGATGTCCTTTCCTAAGGATAACCCCCAAGGTGTGAGTTATGAACCTTGGCACTGGCGTTTTGTAGGCGATCGCGATAGTTTGGAAACTTTCTACAAAGCCCAGAATCTCAAACCTACACCGATTGCTAGTCCTAGTGTTGCACCGGAATCAACACCTTAGTAAATAGTCAATGGTCAATGGTCAATGGTCAATGGGATTGACTATTTGCATAAGAACTGACATTTTTAGACGCGATTAATCGCGTCTCTACAATTAATTGCGTCTCTAACAATTGGCAAAAATAAATACAGAGTAAAAAATCTGCTTTTTACTCTGTTTTTACCTATGTATCTGCACCCTCAATATTTGTGATGCCTTTTGCTTTCTATCTAATAGTTTAAATTTATTTAGTAATCTTCTCATCTGTCTTACGATAGGTTTCAAAATATCTCTCTTTGTTTAATTATCTTCTTCTTTTTGTAATTATTAAAACTGAGTAATAATCTCTAATTTATCAAGAAACATTTAGCACAGGTTTAAATTTTATCTTTGTAGAGTTTCATACTTAATATCAGTTAAATAAAGATTGTTTAAAGTAATAAATAAGTCATTTATTTATCGTGATTTTTGCGGAAGCTGATTTCATATTTAAACTCAAAAACCTGATTGAAAGTAGTTTTCAATCTCATTTGAATTCCAGGGCAAAGAAAAATGTAAGAGTTCAAATAGGATAGATTACTTAGAAGCGATCGCTCTTTTAACTCAGCAATTTTCACAAGAGACAGGCAACAAATCATCAAAATGTTGCCTGTACCCTATGTTTGAGCCGCATCTAAGACTAGATGCGGTCAGTTAGACCATCAGATAATGCTTAGGTTTTAAATTGCTCATCCACAGGGATTTTGTAACCATCAGCTAGGCGATTGGTAGAGTTTGCTGTAGCAACGATCGCCAAAAGTTCGCCAAACATTGTATCAGTCATTCCCTTGGCACGGGCGGAGGCTGAGTGTGAGGATATACAATAATCACAGCCATTTGTTACACTCACGGCGATGTAAATTAATTCGCGCATCAACGGATCGATTTCTCCCGGACTTGTCATCACTTCCTTGACAGCTTGCCAAGTGCGTTGCAGCGTCGGCGGATGATTGGCGATCGCTTTCCAAAAATTGTTGATATATTCAGTCTTGCGGGTAGCGCGGATGTCGTCATATACCGCCCGCACTTCATCAGTTGCTTGTTCGTATTCGATTAGATTGGTCATATATTATTGGGCATTGGGCATTGGGCATTGGGCATTGAAAACAATTTTGGATTGTATTTGAATCTAAAATCCAAAATCTAAAATCTAAAATTCTCTAGCCCCTAAAACGGAACGATAGCGACCGAGGGCGATTAGGGGGAAGTACTGCTGATATAGGTGATATTTGAGGTAAAAATGGCAGGGGAAGCCTGTGCCTGTGAAATATGCTTCGTACCATGTACCATCAGGCTTTTGGGTAGTCAAAAGGTAGTTAATTCCTTTTTCTATGGCTTGATGGGCAAATTTACCAGTGGCTTCGCCAGCCGCTATCAGTCCAATTAATGCCCAGGCTGTTTGGGATGCTGTGCTGGTTCCTTGTCCTTTGAGACTAGGATCATTATAGGTGCGGCAGGTTTCGCCCCAACCACCGTCAGAATTTTGACTTTGGACTAACCAAGCTGCGCCGCGTTCGATGCTTTGCTGCTGGGTTTTGGGTGCAACTAAGGCTAGGGCGGAAAGTGCGCCGCTAGTACCATAGATGTAATTTACGCCCCAACGCCCAAACCAACAACCTTCTGATTCTTGTTCGTTCAGTAAATAGGCGATCGCTTTTTCAAAGTTACGATTATCTATAGCAAGGTTACAAGCACCGAGCATTTCTAATACTCTGGCGGTAACATCGGCGGTGTTGGGGTCAATCATGGCTTTTAAGTCGCCATAGGGTATCGCATTCAGCCATTCTTGATCGTTGTCGATGTCAAAAGCTGCCCAACCGCCTGGTTTACATTGCATGGTAGCAATCCAGTTTAAAGCACGAGCGATCGCAGCTTGTTTTAATTTTTCGTTGGGAAGTTTGGTTTGATGTAGCGCCATGACGACAACTGCAGAATCATCAACATCGGGGTAAAAGCGGTTATCAAATTCAAATGCCCAAGCACCGGGTTTGCCTTGGCGATTTTTGACATACCAATCTCCGTAGTCGAGAATTTGCTTGTCAATTAACCATTCTGCTGCTTGTACTACAGCCGGATGATCCGGGGCAAAACCAGAATCTATTAAGGCGCGAATCGCCCAGGCTGTATCCCAAACTGGTGATACACAAGGCTGTACGCAATATGTAGTTTCTGTTTCAATGGCAAAGTTATCAACAGCTTTCAATCCCCGTTCTACAATGGGGTCAGCAGCGTCATAATTGAGACAGCGCAATGCTAATAATGAATTGAGCATGGCGGGAATAATCCCACCCCAATCACCGGTGGCTTCTTGGCGGTCGAGAATCCATTTTTCGGCAACTTTGATGCTTTCGTCGCGGAAGGGTACTAAATTCAAGCTTTCGGCTAATTTGAAGCCTCGATCCAAGGTAAGAAATAAATCAGTCCAATCACCACTTTTAGGTAATTCCCACTGGACGCGATCGCGTCCTTCGGCGTAGAGTTCATCAACAGTAATTGCTGGCTCAATTTGAAAAACAGGTTTGCGATCGCAGACAATCAACAACGGTACAGTACTGGATCTTGCCCAACTCGACATTTCATAAATGTTGATGAAGAAATTATCGGGCAAAAGCATGATCCAAGGCGGAAGGGAAGGAATACCGCGCCAGTCGTAACAGCCAATCAGGGCGAGGTGTAGTTTAGTAAAGATGCGCGTTTTACTGATGCCGCCCCGTTGGAGAATAAAAGCTTTAGCCTTGAGCATTGCTGGGTCATCGGCAGGTACGCCCAAGAGTCTCAAAGCCATGTAAGCTTCTACTGTAGTACTCAGTTCGCCGCCATCGTCAAAATACAATTCCCAACCCCCATGTTCCCGTTGTTGAGAACGCAGGTAAGTTTCGACTTTGTGCAAAGGACGAGTGCTATCTGTGCCCCAAATTTTATGCAGCAGCACAGCTTCAGCCGTAATCGTGACATTAGATTCTAACTCAGCCCACCAGTAACCTGCTGGCTTTTGAATTGATAGCAGATATTTTTGACTAGCCGCGATCGCTTCTGCGACTTGATTAAGCGTGACTCTATCTTGAGTTTGCATCAAATACCCTTGAACCTCTACACCACAAGGACTTCTAACTAAAAAGATATACTATCACTGTGTAGGCAGGGGGCGGGGAAGAAGGACAAGGGAGACAAGGGGGACAAGGGGGACAAGGAGGATAAGGAAGACAAATGCCCAATGCCCAATGCCCAATGCCCAATGCCCAATGCCCACTCGCCCTGAGCGAAGTCGAAGGGATGCCCCATGCCCCATGCCCCTGAAATATGCTGTAGTATTCTCACTGAGATATTGAGAATAGGCGACAGCTCATGGCAGCAGTTGTATTAGTGTTAACAGTGTTTTCTTTGGTGATTTGGATAGGATTACTGACTTTACGCGGACAGTTTTGGCGGTGCGATCGCCAATTAGAAGTTGCAGAAATTCCTTTGTCATCTTTACCCAGGATTTGTGCAGTCATTCCGGCGCGTAATGAAGCTGATTTACTACCTATTAGTTTGCGATCGCTGCTTTTGCAAGACTACCCTGGGGATTTGAACGTGTTTTTGGTGGACGATCGCAGTAATGACGGTACAGCAGACTTTGCCCAAGGTGTAGCCTATGCTTTAAATAAACCCAATCAATTACATATTATCTCTGGTAAATCCTTGCCTCCTGGCTGGAGTGGTAAACTTTGGGCGGTAGAACAAGGTATTCAATTAGCGACTGATTTTGCACCAGACTATTTTTTACTCACAGATGCAGATATTGAGCATGATGTCAGCAGTCTCCGCCGATTAGTTGCTAAAGCCGAACAGGAAGATTTAGACATGGTTTCGGTGATGGTGCGCCTCAGATGTCAAAGCTTTTGGGAACAACTTTTAATACCAGCTTTTGTATTTTTCTTTCAAAAACTTTATCCTTTTCGCTGGGTGAATAACCCGAAAAATCCCACAGCTGCGGCGGCTGGGGGTTCTATTTTAATTCGTACAGCAGCTTTAGAAAAAATTGGTGGAATTGGGGCGATTAAGCAAGCTTTAATTGATGATTGTGCTTTGGCGAAAGCGGTGAAGGGATATGGAGGACAAAGGGAAGGGAGAATTTGGTTAGGGTTGAGTGCTTTAACTCGAAGTTTGCGTCCTTATCCCAATTTAGAGACGATTTGGCAGATGGTAGCGCGTACTGCTTACACTCAACTGAATTATTCGCCTGTGCTGTTAGTTGGTACAGTCTTGGCGATGACTTTGATTTATTTAATCCCACCATTGACAACTATTTTCGGTTTATTAACCTTAAATTGGGCGATCGCTCTTTTAGGTTTATCAGCTTGGTTATTAATGTCTGTAGCTTATTATCCAACTATCCGCTTTTATAAATGTCCGTCTTGGCTCACCTTTTGTTTACCTGCGATCGCTTTTCTTTATACCCTCATGACTGTAGATTCTGCTATTCGCCATTGGCAAGGGCGCGGTGGTGCGTGGAAAGGGCGCGTTTATCCAGGGTGAAGGAATTGCCTCATGATATGAATACGGTAGGGGCATTGGCACTGCCATGCCCTCTAGAATACATCAACGCGCCGCCAACATTATTTAAATTGGTATTAAACCTTGTCCATTTTGAAACCTGGAGTAGTGCGGGCAGCGTTCGACTGAGCGCTCACGCCGAAGTCTTGCCCGCTACTACCAGGAAGGGAGCAAGATGCTCCCACTACTTTGGAAAACTATGGTTCTCAAAATAGATGTGGTTTATTTCGCCTCGCCAATTAAAGTAAACGCTGCCCAAGCGCTAGGATTTGGATGCTGTTTCATCGTTGTCAACATCGCTTGACGCAAAGCCCAAGCTTTATCTGGATTCTTCTGTAACTGGCGGTAAAATTCCCCCATTAATAATGCCGAAGGGCTATCGGGAATTGACCATAATGTAACAATTACACTGGGCGCACCGGCAGAAATTAACGCGCGAGATAAGCCAATGACACCATCGCCTGTGAGTTTACCTTGTCCTGTATCGCAAGCACTTAATACAACTAATTCGGCGTTAATTTTTAAATCTAAAATTTCATTTGCAGTGAGCAAGCCATTATCTTTACCATCAGGGGCAAGAGCCACAGCACCAGGGACACCCAAACCTTTAAAATCATCGAGTAAGCCGTGGGTAGCTAGATGAATAAATCTCGCTTGGGGTAATCTTTGCACAAAAGCGGCTTTGGTTGCGTCTTTACCTGTAATAGCTTTGGTGTTGAAAATTTGCGCTATTTCTTTAGCTTCCGTTTCTGCACCTGGTAAGTCTGGTAATTGTTGCGGTGCTGCGCCAACGTTGGGGGGAACGCTGGGCATGATAGGATTACCCATAACTAGGGCTTGATTACCGGAAACTTTCTGCCGTTGTTTGTGAGTTAAATCTAAAACTTGAATTGCTGGGGCAGTGAGGATAGTGTGTTTTTCAATTAAATATTTACCTTGCTCATCTTGTAAAGCGGCGAAGGGAACAAGGAATAAAGATGATTGGGGTATAAATGTAACTCGCTCATTAGGATTTTTTGGTAGTAAGTCAGCAATGGGATTAATGAGTAATTCGTGCAGCTTTTGAAAGCGCTGTTTAACTTTAGTTGGATTGGGGTTGTAACTTACGCCAATACCGCCACGACCTCTGACACCGATTGACTCGCGGCTGTTGGTGACTAATTCATCTAAAGTTGTATTATCTTTTTGCCATAAAGGTTTAAGGTCAGCTTTGCGGAAAGTAACTTCACCTGTAGGTTTGATTACCCAAATGTAGAGTTCTGATTCTTTTGTTTCTTGTTTACCCTGAACTTTGACATCATCAGTAATAATTGAATATTCAACAAGTGTCGCCTTTTGTTGTTTGGCGATTTGTTGCAGCAGGGATAATGTGGGTTCTACATTTGTAAGGGCATTTTTACCAGACAAACGTGAATTTAACAAATCCACCAGCGCCCTACTACGTCCTTGCTCGGAGATTAAGAGTGCATCGTTGATTTTATTCTGAGCAATCAGCACTAGTTGCAATAGACGGTAGGTGCGAGCTTGTTGTTCAAAAATTGAGATTTTATAAGCATCGTTGTTACCCAAGTCTCCTCGGATAGATTTTAATACTTCAATACCAGCAAGCAGGATTTTTTCAGCTTCTGGGAGTTTGCCAGATTTTTGGTAAGCTAATCCCAGATTGTTTAGAGACAGCCATTCACCTAAACGGTCTTTGATTTCCCTAGCGATCGCCAATGTCTGTTGGAGGTAGTCAATGGCTTTGGTGTAGTCTCCCAGTGCATGGTAAGCATTTCCCAGATTGCCCAGAGCATTTCCCTCACCATTACGGTCTTTGATTTCAAGAGCGATCGCCAAACTCTGCTGCTGGTAGTCAATGGCTTTGGTGTAGTCTCCTAGTGCATAGTAAGCATTTCCCAGATTGCCCAGAGATTTTCCCTCACCATTACGGTCTTTGATTTCCCTAGCGATCGCCAAACTCTGCTGCTGGTAGTCAATGGCTTTGGTGTAGTCTCCCAATGCACGGTAAGCATTTCCCAGATTGCCCAGAGATTGTCCCTCACCATTACGGTCTTTGATTTCCCTAGCGATCGCCAATCTCTGCTGGTGGTAGTCAATGGCTTTGGTATAGTCTCCTAGTACATAGTAAGCAATTCCCAGATTGCCCAGAGATTTTCCCTCCCCTTTACGGTCTTTGATTTCCCTAGCGATCGCCAAACTTTTTGAGTGGTAGTCAATGGCTTTGGTGTAGTCTCCTAGTACATCGTAAGCAACTCCCAGATTGCCCAGAGCATTTCCCTCACCTTTACGGTCTTTGATTTGGCGATAGATAATCAATGCTTGTTGCCAAGACTGTAATGCGGCTTCAAATTGACTGATTTGATATTGCTTAATACCTTGCTGTAACAATCTATCTGCTTCGGCTTTGCGGTCGGTTGATGTTTGCGCCAGTACTCGTAACTCTCCCGGTGAGGCAAAAAGGCTGAAAGTTATTGGCGTGGAAGCTGTGGCGATAACTAGGGCGAGGAAACTTAGACCAAGGTTAGGAAAGCGCATAGGGAATGATGAAATTAAGATTGGGTGGGGAAGTATGGGGTTAAGTAATTAAGTTAAGCTGTTTTGTCAAGGAATATGCTAAATAGTTGGTGAATTTGGCTAAATTTTGCATAATTTAACTGCAACACCAGCGTTATTTGCTGGCTTATTGTTATATAGCTCTGAGCAGGGTGGGGGTTATGCAGTTTTTAGGGGAAGAAATTCACTAAATTGCCAATTACATCAAAAAATTCCCATAAACCGTAGGGGTTTGCCTTGCACCATACCTGTCAACTTAAGCTAAAAGCTATCACGGCGCGTGTTGTACAAATCCCTCGCCCTCATCCCCTAACCCCTTCTCCCCCAGGGAGAAGGGGAATTGAATCTCTTGCTCCCCTCTCTGAGAGGGAGAGGGGCTGGGGGTGAGGGTAAAACTTTTGCACAAAGCGGGTTTCACATTAAGTTGACACAGGTGGGTAATGCCAAACTAATTCGTAATACTTCGACAAGCTCAGTACAAGTTCGTAATTCCCTGGGGGAAGGCTTGCGTCTATCTAATTCGTAATTCAAAGAATAGTGAATGTGTGGTACCAATTCATACCAATATAAAAAATCATGCAACAGGTAGGGGCATTGGCACTGCCATGCCCTCTAGAATATATCAACACGCCGCCAACATTATTTAAATTGGTATCAAATAAGGTTAGGGATACCTAAATCATTTTCAGGTCAAGGCAATGCTAAAACTCTACTGCTTGTATTTGCGGCTTTGTTGACTTTGGCTGATGCTCTACCCAAGGATTACAAATTGTGAAGTCGTTGTATCAATTTAAATAATCTTGGCGATACCTAAATCATTTTTTGGGGCAAGGCAGTGCCTTTCCCCTACGGGTTTATCTAATTGTTGGTATAAATTGGCATAAGTTCTAATTCATTCACGAGTATTAAAGACTCATTAATCAGTCTCAAAGACTCATTAACCAGTCTCAAAGACTCATTAACCAGTCTCAAAGACTCGTTAACCAGTATCAAAGACTGATTAACCAGTATCAAAGACTCATTAATCAGTATCAAAGACTCGTTAACCAGTATCAAAGACTCGTTAACCAGTATCAAAGACTCAACGACGAGTATTCAAGACTCGCTGACGAGTATCAAAGACTCATTAACCAGTCTCAAAGACTCAACGACGAGAAAAAAAGCCTCATTAAGGGACTTCCAAATAAAAATATTGCGATCTAGAACTTACCAAACCTGCAACTTGGGGACTTCCAAAAAATAAATTACCCATATTTCGTAGTGCGAGCAGCGTTCGACTGAGCGCTCACGCCGAAGTCTTGCTCGCTTTTGAACACCAGCGAGCGAGACGTTTGTCCTTCGGACACGCTACGCGAACGCACTACAAATTTATTTATTGGGTATTTAAAAAATTGGAAGTCCCTTGTAAGGGCGGGGTTACCCATAGGTGTCAAATTACAGCAATTTTCAGGTAAATAGACCACACTGTAGGGGCACGGCACCAGTAAGATTATTGTATATATGAGAAGATTGTGGATGCCGTGCCCCTACTACGATTGTGGTTCAAATGCATGAAAACTGCTGTAACGTGAAACCCTTTTGGTTGATAAGGTTTTGTCCTCATCCCCAACCCCTCGCTTACCCAATAAACCGCCGTCACCCTCGAAGGGTGCGGCTAATTGAACATGAGCTTACCTGCGTGGGCTAAGAAAATCTAGCCCACCCAGGTGGGCTTTGTAACGTTAGCCCCAGGCTTACAGCCTGTGGGCGGTCTGTTGGGTAAGCTAGAGATACTTAAGTTGACACGTATGGGGGTAACCCCGCCCCTACAATTTGGCATAATTTATTTTTTAGAGTTCCCTAACGCCCCATGCCCCATGACGGCAGTTGCTACAACGGGGGGAACCCCCGCAACGCACTGCCTCCCCCATGCCCCATGCCCAAACCATAGAGCATCCTCTGTTTTAACCTTTGAGAATTCTTACTTACTTTATATGTCATCAACTGGTTAAAATGTTTCTCGACAGCATTAATCAGGCTTATCTATAACGTGAAGCTATTCGTTTACCATACCCCGGAATTGACTCCAACCGATCAAGCCCCAGAATGTGCGATCGCAGTTGATGTTCTGCGGGCTACTAGCACAATGGCCACAGTTTTGGCGGCTGGGGGCGAAGCTGTACAAGTGTTCAGCGATTTAGATCAACTCATGGAAGTCAGTGAAAAATGGCCCCCAGTAAAACGGCTAAGAGCTGGAGAACGCGGAGGCGGAAAAGTAGCTGGTTTTGAATTGGGTAATTCTCCCCTAGATTGCACCCCAGAACTTGTAGAAGGACGGCGCTTATTTATTAGTACCACCAATGGCACTCGTGCCTTAAAGCGGATACAAGATGCGCCTACTGTTTTAGCAGCTGCTTTAATCAACCGTGCTGCGGTAGTTCAATTTCTGCTAGAAAAGCAACCAGAGACTGTCTGGATTGTTGGTTCAGGTTGGGAAGGCAGTTTTTCTTTAGAAGATACTGTATGTGCAGGTGCGATCGCGCATAGTATTGTGCAACAAACTCAGTTATCACCGGAGGAAATAGCTGGTAATGATGAAGTGATTAGTGCGATCGCGCTCTACACTCAATGGCAAGATAACTTGTTAGGACTCTTACACCAAGCCAGTCACGGCAAACGTCTGCTGCGTCTAGAATGTGATGAAGATCTAAAATATTGTTCCCAAACCGATATTTTAGATGTATTACCCATACAGCAAGAAGTTGGTGTTCTCAAACGCCACCATTAATTATTACAAAAGCCTATAGCAAATTATGAAATAAAGGGACATTGCCGCCAATGTCTCTTTATTTTTTTGTTGACGGTTGACGGTTGACGGTTGACGGTTGACGGTTGACTGTTAATTGTTAATTGAGTCAAAGCTCAAAATTCAATATATTTTGATGCATAAATATAATACCAATTTGAAACAAGAATGCAACAAATTGTAGGGGCAAGGCAATGCCTTGCCCTCTAAGAATATATTGATATATCGCAAATAATATTTGAATTAGTATAAATTTGTATGGTGTGTTAATGCTGAGGTTACGGGCTTTGCTGTAATGCAATCTATATATATAGGACTCATATTTGATTTTTGAAATATACGTAGGGTGCGTTATGCCTCCGGCATAACGCACCGTCCGAAGGCTTTGGTGCGTTACGCTACGCGATAACACACCCTACAAATACATATATTTTTTCAGAAATCAAATCGGATTCCTATACTACTCTTAATTGCTGCGTAACATTATAGATGTGCTTGATATCAAGCTTTTGACTGAAAATAATTAACCCATTTGTAGGAGGTAATGAGCAAATTAATTGTTGTACCTTTCTAGTAGTTAAAAGCAGCAAGAGAGGTATAAACCATGTTGTTACTCAGATGTTCTCGTTACATTAAAACTACAGTGTTTGGTTTCTCCACTGCTTTATTTATGTTGGGAAACACTGCTGTGAATGCGCAACAACAGCTACCTAGCTTGACTCCTGCACAAACTCAACAGTTATCTCGTGATTTAGTTCCCCATAGTTCTCAAGACTTTTTCCGCCAAGGACAAGAATTAATGGAACGAGAAATTGAACTTCTCAGACAAAGACAAGTTTCTAATGATGAACCCGTTCTCAAGGTTGATCCTCTACAGCCAATTAAAGAAAATAATCCAGTCAGAAATAATTCGCAGCCGCAACCCAATTAAAGCCTAATACGGTTCAGTTAAAGATAATTGTAGTAGCGCGGCAAGCCTAATTTATTGGGTTGAGTAATCATAGACTATGTTTATTGTTTATCCATTTTCTAGATGGTTTGAACCCAACATTTTAGACTTGCTGCGCTAGTAGGTTGGGTTGAACGAAGTGAAACCCAACATTTCCATCGGTTTGTTGGGTTTCGTTCCTCAACCCAACCTACATTTTTACAAATGACAAATGACAAATGACTACTGACTACTGACTACTGACTATTTTCATACTCAACTTTACCGTAGTCTAATTTAACTATTCGGTCTGCTAAATGAAAATAGCGATCGTCGTGGCTAATGACTATGATTGTTTTACCTTGCTTTTTCAATTCTGCTAATAATTGGGTGTAAAATATATCTTTGAAAATAGGGTCTTGATCTGCTGCCCATTCATCAAATAGATAAATCGGTCTATCTTCTAAATACGCTGTGAGTAAAGCCAATCTTTTACGCTGTCCTTGAGAAAGCGCAGTAGTAGAAAGTTTACCATTTTCAATTTTGACTTTATGCTCTAGCTGGAGTTGTTTGAGGTACTTTTGGGCTTTATTATCTAAATCAGCATTTTCTAAACCTAAAAGTTCCTCAAATAGATAGAAATCAGAAAACACCACAGAAAAATGTTGGCGATACCATTCGCGATTACTGTCTGTAATTAGCTCTTTATCCCAATAAATATCTCCTTTTTCAGGGATATATAACCCAGTAATTAGTTTAGCTAAAGTCGATTTCCCGCTACCATTTCCACCAACAATAAATATTATTTCTTGCGGATATAATGTCAAATCAATAGGGCCAAGAATAAAGCTATTATCTTCTTGCTCTCTGTAATAAGTGTGAGTAATACCCTTGAGTTGTAAACTCTGCCAAATCGGGTTAATATTTGGCGGTACTGTAGAAGTTTCTTCTTTACTAGCCAGAGCTAAACCTAATGATTCTATCTTTTGAAAAGAAACATTAGCGCGGATAATTTGCGGTAGGTTATTAACTATATTGTCCATTGGCAACATCAAATAAGTAAATGTCAAGATGAAGCCAGAAAGTGTATGGGGACTAATAGTAATTAAATTGGGTAAGGCGAATAACAGAAAACCCACCGCGAAAAAAAAGATAAATCTACCCCAACTGGTAGTGACGGCGAATAAAGTTAAGCCTTTAACATTATGATTTCTGTATCTAACAGCCGTTGATTTAAGTTGATTTTCTAAGAAACTTTGACGGCGTTGATAATTAAGTTTTAATTCTTTAATCCCTTCGGTAACTGTGCGAAAATGCTGAAATAATACATCTTGATCGTCTCGCGCTTGAGCTAGTAATTCTCCCCCACCGCGTAACAACAAATTACAGCTACCTAGAGCGACTACCATTAAGATGACAACTAGCAAAAATACCAACCAAGAAAGCCAAGTTATATACACCAAGCAACCAGCAACCATCGCTAAATCAATGCAGAGAAAGGGAATTAAATACACAGCATTAGCGACAGCTTGAACATCTTCGGTGAGGGTGGCTAAGATGCGGGGATTACCTAAGTGTTCTAGATGACTTAACTCAGAAGCGAGGATTTGATTACTTAAACCCATCCGTAATTGTAAGATGGCGTTTTGGGAGAGGCGAACTAGCATCACTTGGGAGATGATGCTGGTAATTAATGCAACTATGACTAATCCGACAAAGCCCCAAGCAATCGATGTCAGGGGTGACTGGTTGCTAGGATTTGCGGCTGAACTAATGAGCGCAATTAGCCCCGCACTGCTACCACCACTCAGGAATCCGGTAACGATCGCGATCGCTACCATCCCCCATGCTGAACGTAAAAGAAAGTAAATCAGATTCATGAAGATGTAATGAGCAATTTTATCGGATGCGCTCGTCTAGGGGACAGGAATAACTATGAGCTTTAGTCTTATTATCTCATTGTATAAGTAGGATTTATCAGCGTTTGAGTCCAGCAGATATTTACCAAAGTGAGCATGATGTTAGTCATTGAGTGGTTGCTGTTAATACTGTGTCTAGCGGCTATCTGTTTCTACTGTTACAGCATATATGCAGCGATCGCCTTTTTTACCCAACCCCGCACTATAAATCCGGAATTCCTTCCCCCGGTGACGATTCTCAAACCGATATGTGGTGTGGATCGCGACGCTGAGGAAAACTTAGCTTCATTTTGTCAGCAAGATTACCCAGCATACCAAATTATCTTTGCGGTACGCGATCGCGAAGATCCAGCGATCGCTATTATTGATAAATTAATCCAGCAGTTTCCCAATGTAGATATTCAGCTTGTGGTGAGCGATCGCATTATTGGCGCTAACCTAAAAGTGAGTAATCTCGCTAATGCTGTTACAGCAGCTAAATACGAAATTCTCCTCATCGCTGACAGTGATATTCGCGTCGGTAAAGATTATTTACAACGCATCGTCCAGCCATTACAAGATGAAAAGGTAGGTGTAGTTACCTGTTTATATCGTTCCTTAGCTCAAGGATGGGTAACCTCTTTTGAAGCGCTGGGAATTTCTACCAGCTTTCATCCGGGGGTGTTAGTCAGCAATCAATTAGAAGAGATAAAATTTGCTTTTGGTTCTACCATCGTTATCCGCAAATCAGCCTTAGAAGCAATTGGTGGATTTAATGCGATCGCAGATTATCTCGCAGATGACTTTCAACTCGGCTATTTACCTGCTCAAGCCGGTTATCGCGTCTTTTTGTCTAACTATATAGTTGACCATATTTTAGATGAAAGTACCCTAGCAGATGTCATTCAACGCCAAATCCGTTGGCTGCGTTGTATTTGGGTTTCTCGTCCTTGGGGTTATTTAGGATTGCTATTTACCTATGGAACAGTTACCAGTTTACTTTTATTGTTAGTGACAAAAGGCTCAATCTTAGGTTGGACTAGCTTAGTTATTACTTGGATATTACGCTTAATTATGGCTTGGGTAATTGGCGTTAGCGTATTCAAAGATCCCGTTACCAAACAATATTTTTGGCTAATCCCTGTCCGTGATTTCATGCATTTTGCAATTTGGTGTTATGGCTTTTTTGGTAAAGCTATTACCTGGCGAGGTCAACAATTGCAGCTAATTCCAGGAGGCAAGTTAGTTTTGCAAGAAAACGCCGACTAGAGACAAGGGCGAAATAATCAATGCCCCATGCCCCATGCCCCATGCCCAATGCCCCATGCCCCATAATAAAGAATCCCCTCAATGCCTGCAGAACAGGGTGTTTGAGGGGTTCAAATGTTGCAGCAAAAAGTGAATTACTATTCAGTAAACAGCTTTCTGGTTATTTTTTCAATAAAGTTTAGTTAAGTTTACGTAAAGAATCTGTCAAAGATTCATAAATCCCAACTGGTAAACCAGTATTCACCGCATGGAATACATGACAGCCAGGGGTTTGAGGAATCTTCGACTCCGTATAAATATGTAGAAACTGATTTTCACACGGAAAACTATGGCTGTGGAGAGGGTTTACTCCCCTCATTGGGGGACAAGGGAGACGACAATTGTACAGACGCGATTCATCGCGTCTCTTGCGATTAATCGCGTCTCTAATGACAAACATAAATAATCGCGATCGCACTCTTCTGCGCTAAGAGCGATCGCGAAACTCACCAATCATGTTTGCCAAATCAATCTCTATGCAGCACCTTAATCTATGCTTTCTGCCTTTTATGCCACTATTAAGCAGTTATGTGAGATGCACTTAATTTTTGAGAATGCTGGAGTTTAATTATCTGATATGTTATCCAGAAAATCATTAACAAAAAGCACAATTTTATAGTTTATTAAGACAAATCTTTTTATTAAAAAATAGTTAATTTTTTTATTGACGTTGGCAAGCATGAGCGGGTTTCGTGGCGATCGCTACCTGTGGTGAGTTGAAATTTACCTACGGCGAAGGTCAGGTTTTTTGTGTTATAAAACTCACAGCAATTTATCTTAGAGCAAAAAATACTCTATGGAAACAGAACAACTGGAGCGTTATAAAAAATATGGCGAATTCATCCTCCAGAAATTGGACTCTGTGCCTGAATATCCCTCCAAGCAAGAAGATTGGGTACCAGCTAGTCTTGATGAGAGTCTGTTTCGCCTCCGGGAAGCTGCGGAGAAAACAGTAGAACTTGCTACTTCACCAGTGAAAATCGGGGTGATGGGTGAATTTAGTAGCGGGAAAACTTTGCTGTTAGGCAGCTTGATTGGCTACGCTGATGCTTTACCAGTGAGCGAAAATCCTACGACGGGCAATGTTACAGCGATTCACATCATACCCCAGGATGGGTTTGCCACTACACAGTTGGGCAACTTTACAGTTGAGTATCTTTCCCATGAAGGAGTGAATGATTGTCTGCGGTTCATGATTGGGGAAGCAAATCGGCGCACAGTAGCGGCTGGACTTTTACCTGCGCTGGTGACTAAGCTGAAGGAACCAAAGGATATTCTCAATTGGTGCGAGGAAACCTGGAAAAATAGCAATAATTTAGAGTTGCGTTACATTTTGCGTGAATTAGTCATTTTTGTTCGCGCTTACCAAGCCTACGGCGAAGTCATGTGTGGTGGTTCCTATCAAATTGATGCTACCACCGCCAGGGAAGGATTAAAGCTGGTCGAGCAACCAATGGCGATTCAAACCATTAGCTTTGACGATTTACCGCCAGCACATATCAAGTTACCCAGTCCCCCGCAAAGATTACCAGCCAAGTTATTACAGAATAGTTTCCCCCTAATTCGCCGTGTAGATATTGATGTGAAAATCTCGCGGGAAATTTGGGATGTAAATGGTGCATCGGAATTTATATTACTTGACTTTCCTGGATTAGGTGCGGCGAATTCTGGCGCTAGAGATACCTTTTTATCATTGCGCGAATTAGCGGAAGTACAGACAATTTTAGTGTTGTTAAATGGTAAATCCCCAGGAAGCGATCGCGCTAATAAAATCTTTACCATGATGCAACAACAGCGTCCGGGACAAGACTTAAAAGATTTAATTTTAGTAGGTGTGGGACGCTTCGATCAACTACCTCTAGATAGTGAAGGGGGAGAAAGAGAATTAGACCAATTAATTCAAGATAGCATCGATAATCCTTTACGTGAAAGCCAGGTTTTTCAAAAGCTCAAAGTTCTGCAAACTACCCTTGATGCTGCTAACGCATTTACCAGCCAAAAAGATAGAATTGTTTTACTATCACCACTTTTAGGGCTAGCAGATTTAGCGAAACGTTCCACTTCGGTGAAAGCAGGTTCGCCGGAATTTCTAGCTAATCTCGATTATCCCGATTATTTAGACCGTTCCAAGCGCTTACAAGATAAATGGGGACAGTTAAGCGAGAATTTATTAGCAACCGATGCACGTAATTATTTAGGTAGACAATTAGGCTACTTTGCTCAAGATGGGGGGATTAGTAAGCTGCGCGAATTGATTCAAAAACACGTAGCTAATCACGGTTTAAAGCAACTTCATGAAGATACCAAAAGGGCTGCTGATAACGTGCGTCTACAACAGGATAATTTAAAAAATATCCTGGATGAAATGCAAGAACAAGGTATGCCTACAGCCGATAGTCCAGCTTTGCTAGAATTACGAGCAGCAATTGAAAATTTAGATAAAACCTACAGAAATTTCCAGAAAGATTTAGGTAAGGAACCACTGAAAGATAGAAGGGGAATTGGTGTTAGCGATGTTGTTAAAGATGAGCTAACATACCGTATTCTCAATTGGAATCAATGGACTTTACTATTTAATAAAGCTAACAACGGCACAATTTCCTTAACTGAATCCAAAGGTGCAGCCGGGAAATTATTTGATAGAGGAAATAGAGTAAATACAGCGATTCCTACCAAAAGCGATGATTTTTACCCCACCTTTGCTAAGACAGTTCAAGAAGTAGAAGAATTCGCCCGCGATCGCATTCGTCAAGCCATTGGAGATTTATTGAGTAAGTTATCAAATATTGTCGCCAAAGAACGGGATTATTTACAAGCAAATCTTAACCCAGAGATAGAAGCCGAAATAGAAGCGAAATTTGGTATTGAGGAAGCAGAGTTATTTTATAAACTGCTGTTAGGTTGCGATCCAAATAAATGGCAAGAAGCGATTATTTCGGAAATTGAAAATAGAGAAAAAAATATTGCTGCTGAAGTCATCTTTCCCTTGGCGCATCAAGACGAAAAACATAATGTAGGGCAAATATTTGATTGGGCACCTGAAAGGAATGGTTTAACCAAATCGAACAATCATCAGCTTTTTGTATTGCGCTTGCGGGATGAAATTACTGCTAGTGCGAGTCTGCATTTAGTGCAATATGTGAGTGAAGTTAATCAGCAAGTAAATGGGGAATTAGCTGGAGTTTTGGATCAAATTATTCCCAGTTTGCAAAATCTTTCTAAGAAGGAAGAATTGCTGAGGTATTTAGCTGCTGGTGAATCCTCACAGTTAGCAATTCCTACTTGGTTACAAATTCTGTCCGATGTTTCTGAAATTGATTATTAGGAAAATGAACCGCAGAGACGCAGAGAAGCCAGTGCGTTGCGGGGGTTTCCCCCGTTGTAGCAACTGGCGTAACACAGAGAAAAAACTTTGCGAACCTCCGCGCCAACCTTTGCGCCCCTTTGCGTAAAAAAAAATAACCCTTCAACACCATGAACTCCTCCCAAACCAATAACCAACAACAAAAAAGATTCCCCGGATGGTTTGCTTTAGACTTTGGCACATCCAATTCTACAGTCACACTTTTCGATCCCATTGAAGTACCGATTGCCGAAGTATTACCCAAAGAACAAGAAATGCGATTGCGCGATCGCATGGCACAATGGTTAAGTTCTCCCGCTACAGATGCTTTACCAGATGTCAGTGCTAGCGACTGGGAAAAGTTTATTGCTGACATCAGTAAAAACCTCGAAATAGAACCCAGCCGCTTAAGCGAAGTGTTTGCCAGCGATAACCGGGAACGATTTTTAGAAGCACTGCGCCAAATTGAACTATGCTTAGGAACAAGCGATCGCTTTCGGCGTGCTGTAAGTAAAAAGCTTTATCAGATATATCATGAAGTCTTCCGGGTTCCTACTCTCGAATCGCAAAATCTCATCCCCGTTGTTTTAGATATCGATAGGCGCAGCACCGAAATTAAAAGCGAGTTAGAAATCGCTAAATTAGCCGCTTTAAAACTGAAGATGGGGAGAGAAGCCAGCGATAATAGAAAAAAAGCGATCGCCCAAGGAACTAGCAGCGCTTTAAAGGAAATTATCAGCCGCTTTCATCACTCCCCCAAACGCTATTTTGGACAGGATCGTTCCTTTCCCGTTATCTTAGATGACACAGAAGAAACAATTAATGTAAACCAATTAGTACAAGCAGCTTGGGGACATTTAATTGAATTAACCGAAGACTATCGCAAACGCGCCAGACGCAGATTTTCTGAAGGGGATTTCCTTTCCGCCGTTGTTACCTATCCCACCGTTGCGCCGCCTGTAGTGCGCAAAGAAGTTAAAGAATTAGTTGAAAAATTAGGAATTGATGATGTCCAAACCGCTTATGATGAAGCCGTTTCTGTAGCGATATTTTTCCTCTGGCGAGAATTTGGCGGGAATCTGAATATTGGGATTGAATCTTTTAAAACTCGCTGTCGTCAAGTCGGAAATAAATGGTCACAAAATGTTTTAGTTTTAGATATTGGTGGGGGAACTACAGACTTAGCTTTAATTGAACTTACTTTAGAAGATAAAACCCCATTCTTTGCCGATAATGAAGACAGAGGTTTAGGCGGACGTTACTATAAACTCACCCCCAAACTATTAGGTTCATCGGGACATTTACAGCTTGGCGGCGAATTAATTACCCTGAGAATATTTAGGCTGTTAAAAATTGCGATCGCTGATTTTTTATTAACAGCAGTTTCCACCGGAAATTTAGAAAGCGACAAGCTAGAAGACTTAATCAACTCCGAATTAAACGAACGCTTTCTCGAAAACGGACAATTCAAAAGCGGTAGTATTTTGAAATGCTTAGATAAAGAAAACCCCGAAGGCGACGCCGCTTATAAAGACGCTTTAGATACAGCCGAAAAAGTTTTACCTACTCGCTGGCAACAAGCACCCCAACGCCTACAAACATTTTATACATTGTGGGATCATGCCGAAGCTGCCAAAATCAAACTCGGACAAAAGCCAGCAGACGCTTCACCCATCACCTTTACCCTCTCCGAACAGCAGATTTCCGAACTACTCAACCAAAGTGCTATTAGATACCAAGTAAAAGACCCCAGTAGTATCTGCGTCACCATCGATAGCCAACAATTCGATCGCGCCGCATCATCAGCCATCAAAGAAGCGATCGGTATTGCCCAAGGACTCATGGATAGCCGCCTCCGTCCCCAGGATAGCACCATAGACCCCTGGAATACCCACAAAGTAGACTGGCTAATTTTATCCGGTAAAACTTGCAGCCTCGACCTCGTACAGCGCTCCATCTACCAAGAATTTAGCAAATCTCCCTACTTCGTCTGGAACCCCGAACGCATCACCTTTGTATTAGAATTTACCAAACTAGCCACCTCAGCCGGTGCTTGCTACGCCGAGAAACTACGTAGATTGAGATTCGACCCCGAAGAGTCAAAAGGATTACTTCGTAAAGGGGCAAATCAACTAGAAATTGATGTCAAAAACCTGTTTTATTACTTACCTTGCAACTTCAAACGCAAAACCCAAAGCAACGAACTCCTAACAATATTTAAAGCCGGACAAGAACTTTATCAACTAGCAGCAGATGAAAACGTCGCCAAAGTCCGCACAGAATGGCAAGGGATACAATTAACAAACATTATTTATCGCCAAGACTACGAAGACGGCGATTTACGACTTTGGGGTAGCTTCGACGGTAAAACCTTAATGGAGAAACTTGGATTTTTAGAACCCGACTTTCTCAAAAAAATCAAAGTTCAATTTGAAATCGATCAAACCCTGCAATTTAGCGTTTTACTATGCCAAGGAAACCCCCATTACCTAATAGATGTTCCCGGTATTGATGTCACCTCCGTCATCTCCGCCGCCTCAGAAACATTTACATTATTTGCTGATGGTAAATTGAAATGGAATATAGCCGTTGAACGCCCCAACAAAGACTTAAACGATGGCGATATAGCCATCAACGTCATCGAATCAGCCACCGTAGATCAACCAGACGCTTATCATTTAGTCTTTGAAGCCGGCAAAGATATTAGTAAATCCCTGCAAGAATTTCATTACATCCGCGATGGTTCACCCGAACCAGGAAAAGGATTAATTAGTAACCCCTTACCACCCTTCCCTAAAAACGGAGAACATACATTTTATGTAGTACAAACAGACGCAGAAACCAACACAAAAAAATGGATACGTATCGGCGCATTAACTAAACCCGATGTCACCACAGATTACCCTTGCCAATATCGCGTCACCCTCGACAACAAAGGTATTTTAAGAATGCACGCTGGTGAAGTACCTTACTGGACATCAAACATCCAAGAAAGCCTCAAACAACCAGGATGTGTTTATCGCGCCGAATTAGAACTGCAACCCAACGAAGTAGATAAAGAACGCGATCCCTTCTGCGGAATTCATTAAGAATTACCTCACGCAGAGGCGCAGAGACGCAGAGAGAAAACCTCTTCCTTAGCGTTCTTCGCGTCTTTGCGGTTCGTTTTTAAATACCCAATTGGTAGGCGATAAAAAATAAATAACCTGGAGGCGACACTCATGGAAAACCTACGCCAACTCTTACAAACAGAAAACTCCCAAATAGCCCAAATATTACGCTATAGCCTCCACGGAATCGCCGCCACATTAAACCAAGCCCAAACAGAACATCCCCTAGATCCAGGCGTTAAATTATGCGATGAAATACTTCAAGAAATCCATAAATTATTACAACCCAAATCTCCCCAACCCACCCCCAATAATCAATTAAAACTCAGCCAACTTAAACAAGAATTCGACACCGATAAAGACCTCAAATTATATCTAGGAAATAACCCACTGCAAAGCCAAACCGATGCAGAATTATGGAACGAAATACAACGTAAACTCCTACGAATTCCCGAAGAACTAGCAGCAACGTGGCGTCAACGCGCCTTGACTTTAGCCCAAGAAATTGGTGCAGTAGAAGACACTTCCAACCTCTACCCCTTACCCTTCATCCGCGACGAAATTATTTACCCCGGACTTAGCGGTACAATTCAAACCAAAGGTTTAAGCCTATCTCAAAAAGCGTTATCTTATACCCAAACCAAACAAAATACCGAATCAAAAGATATAAACTTACTCGCAGGTTATTTATTTTTTTGTATTAATTTTATTGAAATAGAACCAGACTTACATCATGCCTTAAAAAGCGTTTTCAGCTTTGATATTGTCTCCTTACACGCCAAACCAGAACAGCAAAATCAATATATTGAAGCCTTAACAGAACGCTTTCAACGCACCCAAAAAGCCGTGGAAAACACTGACGCCTTATTAACTCTACGTGCTTGGATTGACATAGATGAAGCCATCCATTCCTTAGTCTTTATCCCACCAAGCGATCGCTATTCCTGGTGGGGTAAACTACAACAAGAATCACGGCGAATGCTAAAAAAATTTGTCGATAACGCAAATAATGCAGGTAATGATGTCAGAATACGCCAATTATCAGGACTTTACGCCGATATTTGCGCCTTAACCAAAGACGACTTGCAACTTGATTGTGGCGGTAATCCTGGGGAAGTCTTAGCTTGTCTGCGAGTCTATGCGCGAATTAATCAAGAAGAATCGCCAGGGCGCGTAATATTTCGCCCATCAAGGTAATTTGTGCTTATTTTCGCCTAAATTTACCGCTAATTGCTGAACACGCCGTAGAGAGTTCAGTTTTTCGTAGGCTGTTCCACAAGCTCCAATACGGTTCAATTAAGGATAATAGTAGGTTGGGTTGAGGAACGAAACCCAACATTTTTGGGGGTTTGTTGGGTTTTCACACAGTAAGCCCAACCTACACAGCGTATTGAGATCAGCTCCTGAGTCCTATTTTCCGTTCAATAAAACGATATTTTGAGAAAAAAATTAAATTATTCTTTAGATTTGGGAATAATAAGTATGTAGAAAAATAGGTAAATAATAAAACTGCAATTATGCATGAAAATACTGATGCATGGAATCCCTCTGTTGAGCAGATGGTGAGGGAGATTGTCGCGGTTAATCACGCTTGGAAAGTGGCTTGTGAATTATTTGGCGAAGATTCGCCCCTATCTACCTCCTCACGAGATTTAAAAACCTGTTTACAAGTGCGTTTGTTGCGAAGCTATGCACCAAAACAGGTTTATTTAATAGAAGACAAAAATGCAGAAGGTGAGCGTCTTTATAGCTTATATCTCCGCGAACCTATAAACAACCGTCAGTATGCAGAACATCTTCCTGTGAGGGTAGCAGAAGATGTTCTTTCTTCTCAAGAATTAGCGCAATTTAAGAAGCAATAAAAACAGGGGTGTTGTTGTGGGAATAGCAAAAATTTGGGACATTATTTGGGATAACGGGCCTTTTCATTGGGCTACTGCTTTTGTATTCATAGTTGCAGTAACTGTAGAGTGTTACACAGTATGGCAGTATTGTAGTAAAACTCAAGGCGCAATTGAAGTTTTGAGTAAATTGGAAAAAGTTAAAAATGCAACTCCTTCAGATAAGTATCGTATCTGGTTTAAAAAGCATTTAGGAACGGATGAGCCAAGCAAATTTAGCAAAGAAGGTAAAAAATTTTTACTA
The DNA here is from genome assembly GCF_963889195.1 of Calothrix sp. FACHB-168. Lineage (NCBI taxonomy): Bacteria > Bacillati > Cyanobacteriota > Cyanophyceae > Nostocales > Calotrichaceae > Calothrix > Calothrix sp. FACHB-168. Next base: position 98,662 of record NZ_CAWPNJ010000002.1, on the reverse strand, counting down.
ATAAAGTACCCCTCTGTTTTAGCTCGTCCAATACCGCGCAGTTCCCTACGTTTTGTGACTACCTTGTGTACTGCTATTGGTGTTTTGGGAACATTTTACGGTATTCAAGACGGATTACAAGGTATCAATCTATCTTCCATAAATAACTCTAGCGAACTAATGGAAGCTAGTACTGGTTTACTAGAAGGAATGAAAACAGCATTTTCTACTTCCTTAATGGGCTTAGGTTCTGGTAGCTTGTTCACTTTAGTTTTGTTTATCAGTGATTCGCTAAAACAGAAACGACGTGATAGTTTACGTCACAGACTCGAAAAGATCGCAACTTTACCAACAACAGATAATACTAATGCTGAATTAGTTCCAATTTTGAGCCGTTTAGCAGATCAATTTACAGGGCTAAATCAGTTGAGTGCTGAAGCCATTGGTCAAGCTGTTGGACAGCAAATGCGAACCCTAATTCTACCAGGAATGCAAGCAATATTTAAAGAGCAGCAGCAACTTCGAGAACTCCAACAAAATCAAGGACAAAGAGTTTTAGAAGAACTGATCAAAGATTTGCGAGTTGAGGTACTTGAACCGATAGCAGTTCGACTAGATAAAAGTGCTGAATTAACTCAGCAAGCTTCCGACGCAGTGCTGACTCTGCATAAGGAACTGGGTGGTATCTCTCAAAGTTTGGCTAATTCTATTCTGACAATTCAAAATTTTCAACAACAGACTTTAGTAGAACTTCAAGGATTTGCTAACAATTTAGGAGAAACTTTAAGTCAATTCCAAACAGATACAAAAGGTGTTTTGCAACTAACATCCCAGGAAATTAATCGAGCTGTAGAGCAAAGTATCCAAGGAATGACAGCCCAGCGCAGCGCCTTTGAAGCAAGCGCAGAACAAGCTGCTGCTACCTTTCGGGGAATTCGTGAAGAACTTCAGACAGCGCTACAAGAACGCGCAAGAGTAGAACAAGAAATTCTCCAAGCTACTCGAACTGGAATTATCCAAATTCTCACCCAAGCAAATAGAGCATTTCAAGATCAGACTAATACTCTTCAGACAGTAGGAAATGAAGCATCTATATTGATGAATGATGCTAAAAATAACCTGCTAGCAACTTTAGGACATATCGATACAACTCTCACTGCTACTCGTGAAACAGTACAAAATGATTTAACAAAATTCCGAGAAGAATACCAAACTAATTTACATAAATTCTTCACAGAACAAAATAACCTCTTGGAGGGGACGCTAGGCGAACAACGAGATGGATTAGCTAGGGTAGTGACGAATTTAGATCGCGTTTTTCAAGAAGAAGCTCAGAGGCGAATTCAATTAACTCAAGAAGTAGACAGGAGTATGACGCAAATTCGTCAAGCTGCTAGAGAAGTTGGCGAACTTGTGACAGCTGTAGGACTCAATTCTAGCCAAAGATTAATACAACTAGAAGAACTTGCTCATGGTATTGGTGAGCAAGTGCAAGGTGTAAGACGAGAATACAGAGAACTATCTAATAGTTTCCGTGATTCTTTGATAGCTTGGCAAAATCATTTTGATAAATCACAAATGCAATTTTTCAATGAAGCTGATAGTTCTATGGCTAAAGTTTGTGGAGGTTTACTAGAGACAGCAAAAGTTCTAATTGCTGCCAATGATAGCAATAAAATTATAAATGGGAGAAATTATCATGGATGATTTTATGCCCAGTGAAATAGACGCAGAACTTACAGATGATGATGACTCTAGTATTTATCTGTCTATTGGCGATTTAATGTCTGGATTGCTAATGTTTTTTGCTCTATTATTCATCACTGCTTTACTTCAACTGGCAGAAAAAGATGTGCCAAAACGAGTAGTTATTGGTAATGTTGTAGGACAGATGAAAAGTAACAACATCAATGTTAAAGTCAACCCAGAAACCGGAGATGTAAGTATACAAGAATCAATTCTATTTGCCAAGGGAAGTACTGAACTAAAACCAGAAGGTAAAGCTTTCCTCCGCCGATTTATTCCTGTTTACAGTGGAGTAATTTTTTCAAAGCCAGAATTTGAAAGAGAAATTAGTCGCGTAATTATAGAAGGTCACACTAGCTCTGATGGAGATGATAAGAGTAATTTACAACTTAGCGTACTGCGCTCTTCATCAGTTTATAAATACATTTTCTATGACATGAATTTCCCAACTAAAGCACCTTTAAGCCAGAAAATATTAGCAGCAGGTCGTGGAGAAATTGAAGCCGATCAGAAGATTGATAATCCAGGCGATCGCAAGGTACTTTTTCGCTTTCAGTTTCGTAGTGATGAATTGAACAAAGATATCGTCAAAACTTCTCGTTAAAGGAGCAATAGTCTTGAATTTTCAGTTTTCCGTTCCTCCCCTACTTGAAACTCCCCAGTTTAGTCCTAATAAACTAATTCAGCTTGCAAGCAACTTACCAGATACAACAATATCCATACCAACTGTTGATAAAGTACTGGAAGCTATTGAACAAGGTAAAGCCGATCAAGTCAGTACCTTAGAATGGGTTTACTGCATCCATGCTAAAGCACAATGGGATGAGCAAAATCTTGAACTTTCTCAGACAACATCAGCAGCAATTTGGAAAGCAGCAATTTCTCACTCATGGTTGCAACATCATTTGCTCTGGCATATAGCTCTTTATTATAGTGGGCAAGAAGAGAATAATTTTGCACAATCTCTTGCTGAATCTTTTGATGTTCTTGCTAATTCTGAGTCAGTTAATAAACTGCTAACAGTGAAAATTATTCAAGCAATTCGTAGTCAAAAACCTCGTATCAGGTTAGCAAAGATTGCTTGTGAACAGCTTTTAACTCAAAGCGAATTGATTAACAGAATCAAGGATGATTTACCTGTTTGGATACCATTTTTTAGCGATTTTGTAAAATATATCTCTCCCTGTTTCTCTAAAATTACTTCTCCAACTCGGCAGCAGGTTAAATGGCTATTAAGCTGTTTAGATGAAATGTCAGAAAAGCAGCAGTTAAAAGCAGTTGATAATTTATTAGTCAATGTTGCTAATAATATAGTAAGTAATCATCCAGTATTAGTTGAATGGTTACGACAAAATTATCGAAATGTTGATAAATGGTATCAACTTTCTGAGCCAGCAAAGCAGAAACTAAAAGAGTGGATTGGTGGAATTAATTATAGTGATTTCCAAAACTTAGTAGAGTTGATATTAAACAGGCTCAATTTACAAAAATTTGAGTCAAATCAGCTACGTAGACGCAGGGAATTTTGGATAAATTACAGTAATCGCTTTGAGAGATTGCGCATCCTCTTACCCAAAACATCACAACTTGCTATAGGCTCGCAAATTAAAGGAGATGTTGATTTACTAGAGGATGATGGGAGCGATCCCACAGAGGTGTGTATATTTGACTTTGGTGAGTGGTTTGTAGTTGAGTTTTTTCGGGGAAGAGGTAGTGAGACACGCCTGCTTCCTAATAATTCCAAAAATCAGCAAATTCTTTTTGGTGAATCTAGACTTTCAGTCAAACGGATTCGTTGTTTGGGTGGCGATAGACACGATCATGTATTTCTTTGGCAAGAATTTTCTCCTAAATGGCTTGAAAAACATCAAATTCTACCTAATACAAATACCCGTACTTCTAGATATCTTACAGCAGATAAATTACAGACACGAGAGAAAAGCCTTGCACGATGGAAAATAGAAATTGAAAGCTTGGAACGCGAAGCTAGAGCCTACTGTAACAAAATTTGTTTTTTAACAAACTGAATCTAAATAGAAGAAAGGCAAAGCTGAACAATTAATGTTCAGCTTTGCCTTCAAGTAAAAAATGCATAAGCTTGCATTTTCTACAACTATCGAAAGAATGATATTTATCTGAATGTATTGCAACTGCGATCGCAGTCTGAATGAGTCTTGAAGTCAAAAGAAGCTAGACGACTCTACACATCGCAGCCTTCCCAAAACATCAAGCCTAGCTAAATCTAGAGGATACCCCAGAAGTGTAAAACTCCTTGGCCCGAAAAAACTTCCACTAGAATCGCCGCTATAAAACCAATCATTGCAAAACGACCGTTCCAGTTTTCGCTCTGAGGAGTGAAGCCCCAGCGTAAAGCGTTAGGATCTTCAGAAACTGTAGTTGTAGGATTCTTCGTGTCTGCCATAAATAACACTCCGAGCTTTTATGTGATGACAGTTGTAACTGCCTGTAAAGTAATGTAACAGATTTTTAGCGAAATGCAACATTTTCTTGACAAAGGTAGCATAAATGTAATTCGCACTCACCCATAGAGATTTTGCATCAGTCGTTTTTATGGTTTACTGGATGCATGAGTATTTTTATACTTACAATAAGATTTTTGCGATCGCCAAAAAATCATGCTTAAAAGTCCCCTCCGTTATCCCGGCGGTAAATCAAAAGCAATCAATCAAATAATTGAATACTTACCAGAAAATTTCTCGGAATTTAGAGAACCATTTGTAGGCGGTGGTTCTGTATTTATCTATTTAAAACAAAAATACCCACATTTAAAAATTTGGATTAATGATTTAAACCGTGAATTATATCTATTTTGGAAATTTGCCCAAGCTGATATATCTCAACTAGTCACAGAAATTCGGGGGATTAAAAAAGAATATACAAATGGTAAATTACTATTTACAGAATTGACCAGAATAGATATCAATAAATTATCTTATTTGGAAAGAGCAGTCCGCTTTTTTGTACTAAACAGAATCACATTTTCGGGAACTGTGGAATCTGGTGGATTTTCCCAAGAAGCTTTTCATAAACGCTTTACTAATTCATCTATAGACAGATTGGAAAAATTAGAAACTATTTTATCAAAAGATATTCTGATTACAAATTTAGATTACAGTGAATTATTACATGCACCAGGGGAGCAAGTATTTTTATTTTTAGATCCACCTTATTTTATCGCTACCAAATCTAAGCTATATGGCAAAGATGGGAATTTACATACCTCGTTTGCACATCAGAAATTTGCTGAATTATTAAAACAATGCCATCACCAATGGTTAATTACCTACGACAATTCCCCACAAATCCGAGAAAATTTTAATTGGGCAAATATATTTGAGTGGGAATTACAATATGGGATGAATAACTATAAACAAAATAATGCTGCCAAAGGAAAAGAGTTATTTATTACTAACTATCCTATTTCTTCGTAGTGAGGATTTCAGTCCTCAAATTACAACCCTCGACAATTCCACAATCCCGCCGTCACCCTAGAAGGGTGCGGCTAATCTTACAAAGCCCACGAAGGTGGGCTTCGTACTTATAGCTCCAGGCTTCTAGCCTGCGAGCGTTATTTCGGGTAGGGGAGAGAAGTTTTTTTATTTGAATTGAGGGAACAGATGCACATTTTATCATCAGTATCCTCAAATATATAAAGACTAAATTCCTGATTACGAACTGTTTCCCATTTTCCGGTAGGATAACTCCCAGACCCTAGCGCACACACAAAACTTATCTATGACAACTTCCTCCATCTCTACGCCAGAAATCTCAACTAGCTGGTATCTCCTGCTGCAACAATTAATTGATGGTGAATCTTTAAGCCGCAATCAATCGGCGGAATTGATGCAAGGTTGGCTGAGTGAATCTGTTCCCCCAGAATTATCGGGAGCAATTTTAACAGCCCTGAACTTTAAAGGGGTTTCGGCTGATGAGTTGACTGGAATGGCACAAGTGCTACAGTCTCAATCCCTGGGAGGATACGGAAATGCAGGAACTCAAGGAATTGGGGATCTTTCCTCACCTTATTCCCTCATTGATACCTGTGGTACTGGTGGAGATGGTTCATCAACTTTTAATATTTCTACAGCCGTTGCTTTTGTGGCTGCTGCCTATGGTGTACCTGTGGCGAAACATGGTAATCGTTCGGCATCAAGTCTTACAGGAAGCGCGGATGTTTTAGAAGCTTTGGGTGTTAATCTCAGCGCACCTAGTGAAAAAGTTCAAGCCGCAGTCAAAGAAGTGGGGATCACTTTTCTGTTTGCCCCTGGTTGGCACCCTGCACTCAAAGCAGTTGCGGCTTTGCGTCGAACTCTGAAGGTAAGGACTGTGTTTAATTTACTCGGCCCTTTAGTCAATCCTTTAAATCCGACTGGGCAAGTGGTAGGGTTATTTACTCCTAAATTATTAGCAACTGTTGCCCATGCCTTACAAAACTTAGGTAAGCAAAAGGCAATTGTTGTACATGGGCGGGAAAAACTTGATGAAGCGGGATTAGGAGATGTAACCGATTTAGCTGTGTTATCGGATGGGGAAGTGCAGTTAAGTACTATTAACCCGGAAGATGTGGGTTTAACCCCTGCAACAATAGGCACGCTCAAAGGCGGCGATGTCCGAGAAAATGCGGAAATCCTGAAAGCGGTACTTCAAGGTAAGGGAACTCAAGCGCAACAGGATGCTGTGGCGTTAAATGCTTCATTAGCGCTACAAGTGGCAGGTGCGATTCCCTTGTTAGACCATGCTCAAGGTATTAAGGTAGCTAAGGAGATCCTAAATACTGGCGCTCCTTGGGTGAAATTGGAGGAGTTAGTCCGGTTTCTGGGGAATTGATATCCCCGTGGGATTGGGGGCGAAATTCTACGACGTTGCGCTTGATGGTGACATCATAATTACCAAAGAAGTCATGACCTAGCAATCCTGTTTCTAGGTCTGAACCGGCGATCGCTACTGGTACTTTATTCACCATTACCCCAGCCGCCGCCATCGAGTCAACATAGCCAATGGTAAATTCCACTTGCTTGGAACTGGCTGTGTTGGCTTTAGTTTTACCTACAGGGACGATACCCAAAGTATTTGCCATGTTTTGAGTAATCACAGTGCCACTCGCCCCAGTATCCACAATCATCTCAAATCGCCGCTCGCCATTGAAGGTAACTTCAATAATTGGTGTCCCCCCAATGCGGCGTTTAATTGGGGCAATAAACACATCTGAATCTTCGGTATCTTGTGGCGATGGCATTAATACCGATTGGACGGCTGGTTGTTGTGGTTTTACCACCTGTGGCGCTGGAGGTTGACTAGGGTTAGACGGGTTTTTTTGTGAAGGAACTACAACAACCACACTTTGAGGTTTAGCCGCTACTGGTATGACAGGTTTAGGGCTAGCCTTGTCTAAAGCATACTTAATCTGGCGCTGGTATTCAGAGATTTTGATTTGTGCGACCGTGAAATTGGGACTTTCTTGCTGGATATTTTGCATCAGCGCGATCGCATCTTGGAATTGACTCGCCACTAATTTCCAATCATCAGAAGACTGGGCAGATTGGCTGATCGTCATCGCACCAGCCGCCTTGTCTAGCGCCAACTCAAAAGAATTCAGTTCAACTACCGACGAAGACTGTGCCTGGGGTTCTGGGCTGGATAATGGTGTTGCTGCTTCGACAACAGGCGTTTCTGCTACCTTGTCCACGGGCGGAGACTGCTCGCGATCGCGATAAGCATTATTCTGTTTGTCTTGACTACAGGCAACACCCAAAACCGCTAGCGCACTTGTAACAGCAACCAGGGTTGCACGGGATAAAAAAGACTGGAGCATAATTAACTTCGATTTTACCCGCCCTTTAGGGAGGAAATCTACATCTTTTGCAGGAAAGTTAAGAAATGGGCATGGGGCATGGGGCATGGGGCATGGGGCATTGGGCATGGGACAAGGAGGACAAATGACTATTGACCATTGACTATTGACCATTGACTATTGACCATTGACCATTGACCGCCCCCTGCCCTAACCATCTTCTCGCTAAATTACCCAACTCATGGGATAATTAACATTCGCAGCTGACTAGGGAATAAAGACTAAGGCTAAAACACAAGAAACACTTAACCCCTAGCCCCTAATCCCTAGCTCCTAAACCCTAATCATGATTGCCTATGTCTCTGTCTGACACAATACCTGCTCTACTTGTCCTAGCGGATGGAACTGCTTATCGTGGTTGGTCTTTTGGTGCCACGGGAACCACAATTGGGGAAGTAGTGTTTAACACTGGTATGACTGGATATCAGGAAGTGTTAACAGATCCCAGTTACTGCGGTCAAATAGTTGTTTTTACTTATCCTGAACTGGGTAATACTGGGGTCAATGCTGAAGATGAAGAATCGGCTAGACCACAGGTAAGAGGTGCGATCGCGCGCAACATTTGTCAGCGCCCTAGTAATTGGCGTTCTACACAATCTTTACCTGACTACCTCAAACAGCACCAAATCCCAGGTATTTATGGTATTGATACCCGCGCCCTCACTCGCAAAATTCGCATGTTTGGAGCGATGAATGGCGCGATTTCCACATCTATTTTGGATGAGGCTGAGTTGCTTGAGCAGGTACAGGCTGCGCCTAGTATGCAAGGATTGAATCTGGTGCGGGAAGTAACTACACCAAAGGTTTACGAATGGTCAGAACCGACAATTCCGGCTTGGGAATTCAACGCCAATGCACCGGAAAATCATGGCGAATCCTTTACTGTTGTCGCTCTTGACTTTGGGGTGAAACGTAATATCTTACGTCGCCTCGCCAGCTATGGTTGTCAAGTCATTGTTGTACCAGCCAATACACCACCAGAGGAAATTCTCAAATATAATCCAGATGGTATCTTCCTTTCTAACGGGCCTGGCGATCCCGCCGCAGTGACAGAAGGGATTGCCACTGCTAAAGCTCTGCTAGGGGCAGAAAAACCCATTTTTGGTATTTGTATGGGGCATCAAATTTTGGGTCATGCTTTAGGAGCAGAAACCTTTAAACTCAAGTTTGGGCATCGGGGATTGAATCAGCCAGCCGGCTTACAACAACGGGTAGAAATTACTAGCCAAAACCACAGTTTTGCTATTGACCCAGATTCTTTACCTGAAGCAGTTGTGGAAATTAGCCACCTCAACTTGAACGATCGCACTGTTGCCGGGGTACGTCACAAATCTCTACCTGTATTTTCAGTACAATATCACCCAGAAGCTAGTCCTGGCCCCCACGATGCTGATTACTTGTTTGCAGAATTTGTCAAAGCAATGCGAGCAGCACGCCAATTAGCCGCAACTGGGGTTAAATAAAATAGGGACTAGGGACTAGGAATTTTAGATTTTAGATTTTGGATTTTAGATTCAAATACAATCCAAAATCGCAAATCCAAAATCCAAAATTGTTTTCAATGCCCCATGCCCAATACCCTAAACCAGCAGGTTGTAGACAACTTGCACCAAAACCAATTATACTGGAGCGTTCACTTTCACCATGAGGAGGGAGTTATTGCTGAGCCACTGAATCTAACTGTGAGCCTAAGGGGTACTCGTGAAGCCCGGGATAACTGTCAGCTATTCCGCCTCACAGGTTTATTAGATGCTTTTTCTGAGCCGACATTTCGCAAGGTACTCAGTAGCAAAATTGATGAGGGCCCAAAAAATATTATTTTGGATCTCTCACAAATTGACTTTGTTGATAGCTCTGGCTTAGGTGCTTTGGTACAACTAGCCAAGCAAGCTCAAACCGCTAATGGCACCTTGCAAATTGTCACTAATGCCCGTGTAACTCAAACGGTCAAGCTTGTTCGCTTAGAGAAGTTTCTCGCCCTGCAATCATCCGTTGACGCGGCTCTAGAAAACATCAAGTCGTCTTGATTGCTTGACCAAAAAACAATCTAGCTATCCGATGCTTTATCTGGATAGCTTAATTTTTAGCCGAGTTGGCTAGCAAACTTCTCTAAGCTAACGAGCGTCTAAATTGTTCATTTTTTCGCTCAGATTGTCAATAGTCATTTGTCTTGTGTCATTTGTGTTGACAAATGACCAATGACTAATGACCAATATATAGATAAGTAGCTAAAGCGATCGCCAATAAATATAGCTAACAAATATTAAAATTATTAAAATTTTCAGTTCTCAATAAAAAGATCAAATTTATTCAGTAATTTTTGATAGTGTAGATAATGCTAAGTATGTAAACACAAGAGCAATGATGGCTGCCAAATATAGCACAAGAAGGAATAGTTAACTTGTGACGCCTAAGGAGGAAGAGTTATTAGATGGACAAGATGAACCTGTGACACAGAATTCATTTTGGACTGAATCGCTCTTGGCAAACAAATTTCAACTACCCCAACAAATTTCTGTTTCACAAGTGCAACAAATCTCTCCTGCTGCATTAGCATATGTAGGAGATGCAATTTATGAGCTATATGTTAGAATGTTTTATCTAATGCCATTGCAGCGACCAGACACTTACCATCGTCTGGTAGTGGCACAGGTAAGAGCAGAACAACAGGCGCTACATTTGCGATCGCTAATACCTCATCTGAGGGATAGTGAATTAGATATTGTCCGACGGGGTCGTAATGCGGCCGCAGGACGCTCTAAACGGGTTGATCCAGAAATTTACCAGCAAGCAACTAGTCTAGAAACTTTAATTGGCTACCTTTATCTCACAGACTTTACCCGCTTAACCGAACTGTTACAGAAACTCCATCTAGAAAAATAGTGGGCTGTTAATCTCACGCTAGCAAAATCTAGGCCGAGTAAGCTTCGGTAAGTTTAGTAAACAGTATGCCCACCTTATAAGTAATAGCAAATACTTCTATGTCATCAGATAAACCCAGAAAAATCAAAACTGCTGGCGAACCTAATCGCGGCCTACCTGTGAAAGTCAAAGGTAAAAAGCGCGTTCTCGCTAATCCCATTCGCAAGTCCCGTCCTGGTGATGCTAAACCCGTGCGTCATCATCAATCTAGTGATGCTAAACCCGTAACGGTAAGAACTGGTGATGCTAAACCTGTAACGATAAGAACTGGTGATGCTAAACCTGTAACGATAAGAAGCAACCAGCAGCGTCACTTGCCTCATCCCAATACAGATATACACCAAGCATCAGAAGAGAGTGATATCATCTATGGCCGTCATCCAGTCTTAAGTGCTTTAGAAAGTCAGCGCGGGCTTAACCGCATCTGGATTACTTCTCGGTTACGTTACGATCCCCGCTTTCATCATTTGATTTTACAAGCTAAAGATAATGGTGCAGTCATTGATGAAGTAGAACCTAAGCGTTTAGATCAAATCACCCACGGTGCTAATCATCAAGGGATAGCTGCACAAATTGCTCCCTATAGCTATATTGAGTTACCAGATTTAATTGCTCAGGCAAAATCTGTCAACGATCCTGTAATTATCGTTGCTGATGGGATTACCGATCCCCATAATTTAGGTGCAATTATTCGCACAGCAGAAGCTATCGGTGCGCAAGGATTAGTTATTCCTCAAAGAAGGGCTTCCGGGATCACTTCAACTGTGGTAAAAGTGGCAGCAGGTGCTTTAGAAAACTTCCCCGTTGCTCGTGTAGTAAATCTGAGCCGTTCTTTGGAAGAACTCAAGGAAGCTGGCTTTTGGATTTATGGCACAGCAGCCGCCGGTAGTGAACCCCTGCACACAGTCAATTTCAGAGGCCCCATCGTTTTAGTGATTGGCTCCGAAGGTGAAGGACTCAGTATGCTAACACAACGCTCTTGCGATGTTTTAGTATCCATCCCCCTACAGGGTAAAACCCCTAGCCTGAATGCCTCTGTAGCCGCAGGAATGGCGCTTTATGAAATTTCTCGCCAGCGCTTGCTCAACACACACTACCTGGATAGATTACCAAAACCTCTTTGAAAATTCAGAATAACAGAGTATAAAGAAATGTAAAGCAAAATCAAAAGCAAAAAACAGTTTAATATCCAGTACCTCATTCATAAATTGGCAACTACCATGAAAACCATTTGGGATGATCTCAAGGAAAAGCTGATTAGCACAGTCAACAATCTAGGCATGGCTTGGTGGGTAGAGATAGTGACCCAAAATCCTCGCTGCACTTACTACTTCGGCCCGTTTATTAACGCTGTCGAAGCTAATCTGTCTATTAAGGGTTATGTAGAAGATTTGGAGTCAGAAGGCGCACAAGGAATTACTGTGACTGTCAAGCGTTGTAAACCAGATTCTTTAACAATTGCTGAAGACCTGGGGGAACGGATTGACCGCAAAGTAACGCCTGCCTTTAGCGGTCAGATTTAATTTAGGCAACATTCACTATCAAATGCTCAGTATTGAGAAGCCAGTTGCTTGCTCTAGTTTTGAGAGTAGACCACCTGGCCTTGCTAATTCCTGGTAGAACCAATCAAATTTGCTTTTAGATTTGCTGGTGGGAATTATTAGCTACGCCAGATTGAAGAAATCTGGCGGCTCAATTTCAATAATTCCAACCGCTACTATCAGCATTAGAGAATTTCTGAAGAATTTGCTTCCAGCCAGTAGTCAATATCTCTCAACACCTGCTGGGGAATTTCCCAAGGGAAGAGGTGAGCTGTATTGGCGTAAGATTCCCACTGACAGTTTTTCAGGTGACGAGCTGTTTCTAAACTAGCATCAACGGTGATGTGTCGGTCTTGGGCACCTGCAAGTACCAAGCTGGGGCATTCTATTTGCTCTAAGTCTGTTAGCCTGTTGTAGCCAGCGCGAATGGCAGTATAAAGGGCACGAGTTGCCGCAGGAGAAGTTTGTAAATAAGCGGGGACGGCATCTTTGGCAAGATAACTATAAGCTGTAGGTGTATGTTGTTGGATTAAGTAACGAAATAGCGATCGCTTGCCAAAAGTTTCAATATTCCATCGCCAACCTGGTTTAATATAATTCAAGATCCCCGCTACACCAGTATAGAGATTATCCTGCCAAGTAATTGGGGGATGATTACCACGAGGTCTGGCTGCTGTCGCTACTAAAATCAGCCCTGTTACCCGTTGTGGTAAACGTAACGCCAGTTCCATCGCCAAAATCCCACCCAGCGACCATCCTAGTACTAGACATTTTTCAATTCCCAAGCGGTCTAGAAGAGCTTCTAAGTCATGTATATGGTCTTCCATGTCAAAATTGCCCTGAAAGCGACTTTTGCCATAGCCACGCAAATCAGGGGCAAAAGTTTGATAGCGCTGGGATAGGTGATTTGTAAATACAGAAAGACTGCGACCGGAACCAGGATGGCCGTGTAAAGCCAAGATGGGGAAGCCTTGACCTTGAATATAGACATTTAATTTTGCAGCTTTAGCACTATGGCGATCGCTCATGATTCCCCATTTTTCAGCTGTGACAACAATTATTTATGTTAACTAAAAACCTCTTTCTTTCTGATACCAATTTAAATAGTGTTTGTGGCGTATCAATATATTCTAGAGGGCATGGCACTGCCATGCCCCTACCATCTGTCGCATTCTTTTTTCAAATTGGTATGACTTGACAATAGAGACTAGGGGCTAGAGAAGAGATTTTTCATACCCTCGTTGTGCGGCTAGCTTAAAAGACTTATTTCTCCCTTGTCACGCCACTTGCTACAACGCGGGGAACCCGCGCAACGCAGTGGCTCCTCCTTGTCCCTTTTATTCGCATAACAAAATTTAAGCTATGAGACTACTTTTTCTCGATAGCCGCCAGCATAGGTGATGACACACATTTGTCTATATTTCGGGTGAACGCCAAAAGCCACCCCAGTGACTTTAAAAGCAGAGTTAAAAATGTTGGTGCGATGACCGCGATCGCGTACTCCATCATCAATAATTAATTGCATAATGATATCTTGAGCTAAATAAGAACCATAGCTAATATTTTCACCTGCGGTAAATTGCCACTCACCATAGCGATTCATGCGGGTAAAGGGATTGCTACCATCGCTACCAGTATGACCCATCGCCCCTGTAGTTCCTTGGTCTTGTACGTGATCTTTTGCTGCTAAAGACATTCCTTGAGATGTACTCAAAGCGGCTACAGGACGCACAGAAGAAAGAAAGGAAATTGCTTCATCAACTGCTGTGACGCCTTCTTGAGTCAGCAAGTAAACCCCCTCAGCGATTTTGACTTGTAATCCTTGAAAACGCTGTTTCCAGTTCTGTAAAACTGGGAGATACGCAGTGGGATTTGTCCGCACTTTGTTCATTTCTATAATTACTTCTTGTTCTAAACTTGATAGCATCACTAATTAATTACAATGGATCAACAACTCTTACCAACTTCTGCGGGTAATTCACAATGAATCACCCTACAGAGAAAGACGCTTTCGGAAATTAATTACTGAATTCCTGGTGAAAAAAATTATGATTTTTCTTGATATCCACCAGCGTAATTAATCACGCAAATTGTTCTATATTTTTTGTGAGTGCCGTAAGCCACACCAGCAACTTTAAAAGCACCATTAAAAATGTTGGTGCGATGACCGCGATCGCGTACACCATCATCGATAATTAACTGCATAACGATATCTTGGGCGGTGTTTGGGCCATAGCTAATATTTTCGCCTGCGGTCACTTGCCATTGACCATAGCGACTAATGCGAGTCACCGGGTTACTACCATCGCTACCATTATGACCTGTTGTACCTTTAGGGCCTTGGTCTTTGACATGATCTCTCGCCCCTAAAGACATTCCTTTAGAGGCTGTCAATGCTCCCACCGGACGAGCCGACTTGAGAAATGCGATCGCTTCATCAACTGCTTTTACCCCTTCTTGAGTCACTAAATAAGTATTCTGTCCAATTTTGACTCGATTTCCTTGAAAGCGCTGGCGATAATTTTCTATGATGGGAAGGTAGGATTTAGGATTTGTCCGTACCTTGTTCATTTCCACAATTACTTGTTGTTCTAATGGAGAAAGATAACTCGCCTTGGCTAACAGAGTCGGGCTAGATTTTGGCACTGAAGACTGGGGCGATTGTGCTACAGACTGGTTATTGGGTATTAATTGTTGATAACAGCTAGCTATCAGGGCTAGGGGCAAAAATAACCAAATTCCAAAGCGATTCATAAATTATCTCACTATGTGATTTATACGGGGAACCTTCTGAATTTTAAATACATTAAATAACAGTATAATTCCGGTAGATTTACCTTATTTTTTCAGAAAAAAAGCGCAGAGTTACGCCTAGTAGTACAGACAACTCTCAAATACCCGGCGTTAAACCTCTGCGTTATTACAATTCTCACTCAAAGTATGTTGTAACCTTTATTACCATAAACGTAAAGAGTGAGTAGACCCTGTAGGGGACAGAGCGATCGCAAAAGAGACACAGAGAAAATTCCCATCTCCGTGTCTCTTTTTCAATTATTCTATGTACCTTTGTTTTCAGAAATTTTTAGCTAAATGTTCTGAGTTACTGAGCATTAGCTAATATTTTCTCGATATTTGACAACTGCACTACACCAGAGAACTTTTGGCTATTTATCACAAAAAATGGTGTACCATCAATGCCTAATTTATCTGCTAATAGAATATCTTTAGCTATGGCTTTTTCTGCCAGATTATTGGCACCAAAAGCATCGTTTTTAAATTTCTCCAGATCCAGATGCAATGATTCGGCAGTATCTATATATAATGCTTCGCCAAGTTGTTTTTGATTAGCAAACAAAGCATCGTGATATTCCCAGAATTTACCTTGTTGACTAGCAGCCCAAGCTGCTTTTGCTGCGGGTAGTGCTTGATCGTGAATGGAAATTAAAGGTAAATGTTTGTAAACTAATGTAATTTCATTTTGATGCTTGGCTAACAACTGCTTTAAGGTTTTATGGGCTTCACTACAGTAGGGACATTGAAAATCGGAAAATTCTATTAGCAAAATCTTTGACTGATTCGCGCCTGTAGTAGGAGATTCGCCAATTACTGTTTGAGGATTGAGTTTTAAATCTTGTAAAAATGCTTGGCGTACTTGTTTTAGTTGCTGTTGCTGTTGCTGCTGGTATATTTGAACAGATTCGATAATTACCTCCGGGTGTTCGCGGAGGATTTGTAATACTTGCTGTTCTAGTTTGGGACTGACGGAAGTAGCAGCTTGTGCGGGAAGTGACCAGCTGACAACTAAACACAGTAAGCTGATGAATACCCAAGTACGCATATACCGAAACAATTGACGCATATCAAAATACTCGCTCAGTAAACATCCTCATAGTATTGCCTTAGATGAGTGAATGCGATCGCTTTTCGGAATTAAATTGCATTTAATCGATGATTTAAGAGGGTTGGGCGCGGGGATTATTGATATTCAAGGGGGGCGGAGATGATTGATATTACAAGGGCACGGAGATGATTGATATTACAAGGGCGCGGAGATTATTGATATTACAAGGGCGCGGAGACCGCGCCCCTACGGGGGTTTTCTGGGTCTTTGTGCCAACGTATGGGGTTGGCGATAATATACCGTTGAATCAGGTTGAATGCATTTTGATGGCGAATAATGCGATCGTAATAATTACGTTGCCACACCCGATTTTTAGGTGTGTAATCAATTTGATTGATAATTTTGGTTGTTTGATATTTGTAATAGGCGACAATTTGCCCCAATGTGGGTTTTCGCCGTCGTAGGGGCGGGGTCTCCCCGCCCTCTGTGTCCGTGGTTGCTGTATATTTATCGGTAATTACGATAATTCCGTGGACATGATTGGGCATGATGATAAATTCATCCAATTCAACATTGGCAAAATGATGCGGAATTTGTAACCACAACCGAAAGGCGATCGCACCTCTAATTGTAAATCTCATGTCCCCATTGATGATTTCGCCTAAACAACATTCATGATATTGGGTGCAAATGGTGATGAAATAAGCACCAGGTTGTGAATAGTCATATCCTGGTAAGCGAATTGATTGTCTGTGGTGAATATTGGGGTTATATTTCACGGTTGATTGGGCGTGTGTTTTTAGGATAGGGATAATTAAGTAAAGAGGCGCGGAGAGGGCGCGGAGACCGCGCCCGTACAGGGGGGGATGGGTTTTAAAAGGGGAAACCGGGGATTGATACCGGAATTCGATTATGAATTTCGTT
Organism: Calothrix sp. FACHB-168; assembly: GCF_963889195.1. Classification (NCBI taxonomy): domain Bacteria; kingdom Bacillati; phylum Cyanobacteriota; class Cyanophyceae; order Nostocales; family Calotrichaceae; genus Calothrix; species Calothrix sp. FACHB-168. Next base: position 81,837 of record NZ_CAWPNJ010000002.1, on the reverse strand, counting down.
TTGAACTCTATCTTTGAGGATATTAGTTACAATTTACGCTAGTTAATAAAAAATCGTTCAGTGTATACACTTAAATAGCGATCGCGCTGGTAGGCGATCGCTATTTAAGCGTAATTATGCATATTTGAGCCGACAAGAAAATGAAAATAAAATGAAAATAATTTGCAGTTGTGATTTATCAGATGACAATTAATAGTCAAGTGCAAAAATACAGTATTTACAAAAAATTAGGGATTTATCTGGCAAATTTTTTTGACACTAAATCCAAAAAATTTCTAAAAAAATAGCTTAATGATTCTCAAAAATTATTGCAAAATGCCGAACATAGCATAAAAGATGCTATACAAATCTTATTTAATATCTAAATATAAGAAATCTCTAACCCCCGATGTTGCAAGCATTCTGCTAATTTGCGGCTTATACATAAATATTAGATTCACATATAGTTCATTTACTTTTTTTAGAGCATCGTTGCAATACTTAACTCTGTTTTAATGAACAAAAGTAAACATAGATTAAAAATAATAAATACCATCATATTTTAGTAAATTGTTCAGGCTAAATTGAAAGTAAGCTTAATCATTAGAGCCTAGTTAAGTACTTACTTCAGTGAAGTGCAAATCACCTTCACAATCCCAACTGTAAAGTTCATCTTCTCGTTCCCGAAAAATCATACTGTGGATCGTTTGGTTGTGATGGGATGAGTACAAAAAACTTACTAGGTAGTTCAGCAAGCTTGTAACCAAGCCAAGTTGAGTCAAATCACTAAGAGCAGAAACCAAAGCAATCTTAACAACAAGACGTATGATGATAGATAAAATTTTGCTGGCTGTGTCTGGATTGGGACATGCGGAAGAGATGCTCAAGGCGTTGAAAGAAGTGCCATCAATCAAAAGCGCAAAAGTCACAGTGTTACACGTAGTTTCTTCTCAATCTACTGCTAACGCTATGACCGAAAAGTGGGAGGAAGGTGGCAAAATTCTAGCGAATGCGATTCAAACTTTGAACTTAGATCCAAGCCAGGTTTCTTCTATCTTGCGCCAAGGCGATCCCAAAGATGTGGTTTGTCAGGTAGCTGATGAAATCGATGCTGACTTGATTATCATGGGTTCGCGCGGACTCAAGCGCCTACAATCTATTTTATCGAATTCCGTTAGCCAGTACGTATTCCAACTGTCATCTCGTCCTATGTTACTGGTCAAAGATGACATTTATGTGAAACGAATTAACCGCGTGATGGTAGCAATAGATAACTCTGAGTCAGCAAAACACTGCTTGAATTTAGCTTTATTCCTACTGCGTGGTATCGAAGGCGGTCAGCTAATTTTAGCGAATGTGAATACAGATTTACGCGGTAAATCTTCTGAACTTAACGAAGTTACCCCAGATAAAAATCCCGTTTTAGCCGCAGCTGTTGCAGAAGCTACCAGACAAGGGGTAAAAGCACGTTGTTTCAGCAGTTCGGGTAAACCTGGTGAAGAAATCTGTCGTTTAGCAGAAGAGTTGAGCGTAGATTTATTATTACTGGGATCTCCCGATCGCCGTCCATCGGTAGCAAAGAGTTTTGTCGATATAGATAGGCTCATTGGCTCTTCTTTATCTGACTATGTTCGCGTCAATGCTACTTGTCCTGTACTGTTGGCACGAACCACTAGTTAACAGCTAAATAGATTTAGCGGTTGATAAACAAAAACCCCTGCACCATTGGTGTAAGGGTTCTTTATTATGAACTACTCACCCCTACAACGTTATCGGGGTGAGTTTCTACATTCACCCCAGTAGAATTGAGTTTTTGTCGCTTCTTCGCCCCTAGTTGCTTCATACCTCCCGCAGATGAGCGAGTGCATGAAGTAGAGCTAGGCGACTCTGCGACTACGAAGCCAGTTCCTGACTCCGGTAGACTTCCTTTAGCCCAATAAAGCATGACTTCAGCAGCAGCGATATCTCTGTCTTGTCTGTATCCACAAGATTGACAATCATGAACTCTAATATCAAGAGTTTTCTTGTGTTGATGCCCACACTTGGGGCAAGTTTGACTAGGTTTTACTTTCTTGGTGGGAACTTCTACAAATACACCACCGATTTGTTCTACTTTGTATTTGATGGTACTGCGAAGCATCCCAAAACCAACATCAAGTATTGACTTATTCAAACCCGCTTTTTGTTTTTTGCGCTTGCCTTTTTGAGCAATACTTGTCATCTTCTTGACTTCTAGTTTTTCTGTAGCAATGAGGCTATTACAGCTAACTATTTCTACTGCTACCTGATGAACCCAATTTTGACGCTGGTTAGCAACTTTACGAGTTATTTTACTAACCTTAGACTGGGCTTTTTTATATCTTCTAGAAGCCTTGATTCTCTTATTTCTATTTGGTGCGCGTTTTCGCCTCTTCTGCTGAGAAGCTTGTTTGATTTTCTGTTCAGCATTCCTTAAAAACTTGGGAGCCTCAATTTGTTGATGATTTTCTCCATCAGTAATTGATAATGCTGCATTACAACCCAAATCAATACCAATTGCGCCAACTGGTAAAACTTCTGGTTTGAGAACCTGATCTAAAACGTCAACTGTAATTGATGCGTACCATTTGCCATTGCGATAAACAATAGTGCAAGTAGTAGGAGTACCCCAATACTTAGACTGACCACGCATCTGAATACGTCCAATCTTGGATAGATTGAGGTATCCATTTTCACCGTTGGATTCTACAAAATAGCCAGATTTAGCCGGATATGTCCAACCTGAATAATGACGAATTGATTTGTATCTAGGGCGTTTACCTAAACCTTTGAACCATCTTTCAAAAGCAAAATCAACTCGTTTTAGAGTTGCTTGTAAAGCTTGAGAGTTGATTTCCTTGTACTCTGTCCAGACTTCTTTGAATGCTGGTAAACAATTCTGTTGCTCAAAATAACTAACAGAATGATTGAATTTTTGATATTGCGTAAATCTGTTATTGACTGCGGCGTTGTACAAGTCTTTTTGCAATTTCCGATGATACCGCAAAGTTTTTTCTATTTGAGTATTTGGATATAACCGAAAAGTCATTCGCCTTGTAGCCACAGTCTAATCACTTCCCTTTTATGTTTGGCTATATGTATATACAATGAGAACAACACATATTTCGGAAAATTATGGCTAGAACAGAAAAAGTTATAGTAAGACTCACCAAACAAGAGAAAGAAAAAATAGAGAAATACGCTAAATATTTAGGTGTTTCTATGTCTGAAGTAATTCAAGATTACATCAAAGCATTACCAAATAAAGAGTGTTGACTCTTCATACATCTATTCCCTTATCAACCGCAAGGTTGATGATGGTCATAGATGCAATCGTCGTCAACCGCTATTCATCCCCACCCTGCTGCGCTGAGGGTGGGGACTTTCGCGTTACGTTAAAAAAGGTTTTAGCTATCTTTTTTACCTTCGCGGCTAGCAGTCTGAATGTAAAGAACTATCAAAAATACAGAGGGAACTAGTACGAACAGAATGCTCGCTACAAACCCCAGGTCATTAACTTGCATGGCAAGAAAGCCTCTCCTAGATTTTCCGGTCAACAACATTAGAATAGCATCATAGATGACAGAGTTTGCCCAAATTTTCTGATGGGGTAAATGCCGATTGATCGGAAATAGATTTGCAAGACTAAGGCTTGGTAACGACGCTTACAGGCCCGTTAACAAGAGTTTGACAGGCTAGGCGATAATTTGCAGGTTTTTTCTTTAATTTGCGGTTTTCTACATCTGTACGGGGGGAAAGATTCTCCAATCCTTCTGTAATTTCGACTATGCAAGTACCACATTGGCCATAGCCGCCGCAATTTGTCATTTTGCCAAACAATGTATAAATATCAATGCCATTTTGCATGGCTTTCAGCCGGAGATTAGCACCATCCGCCGCTATTACTTCTTTATCTTCTTTAACAAATTTGATATTACCCATAACTAATACCTGAGGATCTTGCAGCGTGGCTTGGATATTTTTTTAACCAGGCTTGATATACTAACTTAAGTCTATATGAAAAGATTACATATTATTAAGAAATATCAAGTTTTGCAAAACTAATCTTACCAAAAAATAGGACAGGTATTTTCAACCTGTCCCAAAGATGAAAACTTAATTAACTTACCTAAATCCAACTGCTGCTTGCCAAACGAAAGCAAGTAACAAGAAGAAAACGGGAATTACTGGGAGAACATCTACCAAAGGATTAAAAATTTGGTATGCTTCCGGCAATTTTGCTAACAACAGTGCTGCTTCCATATTCGTTTAAATCCACCTATCCAACACAGCTTTCATAATTGATAGGTATCTTAACATGGTTTGGTCATTGGTCATTTGTCAGTTGTCAGAGACGCGATGAATCGCGTCTGTACAATAGTTATTTGTTTCCCCCTTGTCTCCCTTGTCCTCCTTGTCTCCCTTCTACTCAATCTAGCCAGTGAGCAAATTCTGTGGCGAAGCGATCGCTTAATATGGCTTCGCGGATGCGTTGGGTAAAGCGTATAAGTTCTGTGATGTTGTGAATGCTCAATAAGGTGTAGGCTAAAATTTCTTGCGATCGCACTAAATGAGATATGTAAGCACGGCTAAAGTTTTGGCAAGCGTAGCATGTACAAGTTTCATCTAATGGTGCAAAATCTTCACGAAATTTAGCATTTTTTAAATTCCAGCGTTCGCCTTGAACTATTGCTGTTCCATGTCTTGCCCAACGGGTAGGAATTACACAATCAAATACATCAACACCAGAGGCGATCGCGATCGCCATTTCTTTATAAGTACCCACACCCATTAAATAACGGGGCTTTTCTGGTGGTAATAATGGTGCAGTGTTTTGGACAATCTGCGCCACTAGTTCTGGCGGTTCACCGACACTGACACCACCAATTGCATATCCTGGTAAATCTAACTCAGCTAAAGCTAAAGCTGCTTGCGATCGCAAATCTAAATACACCCCACCTTGAACAATCCCAAATAGCGCCTGATCGCTGCGTTTATGGGCTGCTATACAGCGTTCTAGCCAGCGATAGGTACGTTCAGTAGCCGCTTCTACTTCTTGGCGAGTCGCTGGATATGGGGGACATTCATCAAACGCCATAATTACATCCGCCCCTAGAGTATTTTGAATCTCAATTGAGCGTTCTGGCGTTAATTTAATGATTTGTCCATCATGGGGAGAACGAAAAGTTACGCCTTCTTCCGTAATTTTGCGCATCTCGCTCAAACTAAAGACCTGAAACCCACCGGAATCTGTGAGCATCGGCCCGTTCCAACCCATGAATTTATGCAGTCCCCCACCGCCCGCAACAATTCCTTCCCCTGGTTGCAGGTGGAGATGGTAAGTATTCGACAATACCATTTGTGCCCCAGTATCCTTAAGTTGGGCTGGAGTAACAGTTTTTACATTTGCTAGTGTCCCCACAGGCATAAATCTAGGGGTTTCCACAGGGCCGTGAGGGGTGAAAAATACGCCAGCCCTAGCTTTTGTCTTGCTACAGCAAGCAAGACATTGAAAAGAAAAATTAGCGCTCAAGGCAAAATTAATATGATTTCGTTAATTTAAAGATTGTATGCCCTTGGGTCTTTGTGGTGAAGTACCTACACTGACCAACGGTTGTGTGTAGGCTTCCCGTCTCATTCGCCGTTGCCACGTTGGGGATATCCAAGGATATTCGGGACTAAACCCGATAATGGTCTTACACAGCGTCTCTGGTCTTACGACCTTTATCTCCTCAAGGGAGAACCCAGGCAGCCGCCCATCTGACCTAGGCAGTTTAACCCTTCGGCTCCGCTCAGGGTTAAAGCCGAGCGGAGTCGAGGCTTTAATTTTCTACGGTACGTTCGTCTTGGATTTACAGCAATAGCTGACCAGCAGGACTCACGTTTTCCCCGATCTCTGATGTTGCTGCGGCAAGTCTGACTACTTTGAAGTTAGCCTGTCTGATGTCCATACATTCGGGAGGGTCAACGACCATTTTTATATTACCATATAAAGACATACACTGTGCGTCTTTACATGAAAACTGGAAGATTGAATTTGAGAATTTCCGAGAATAGATTAAACAAGCTCAAGGCTTATGCACAAAACAGGGAAAAGACGGTCACCCACCTGATTGAAGATTGGATCGACTCTTTGCCAAGCCAAAAATCTGGCGACTCCGACGCTCGCGGACTCGCTAATGCTGCGCTATCATCGACCCCCTGCCCTGTTAATCCTGCGGATTAATTTGGTTGTGGGTCAATTCGTCGTCGCCCAACAATTCATCTCAACACTGACCCTATCGGGTTCAGTGTGAGCCTTCTTGTTGAAATAGGTAAAAGATTATTTTCCAGCACAAAGGCACAAAGGCATAAAAAAAATTCATCTATAAAGATTCGTAAACTAGACAGCCTTGAAAATTTCTCTTTCCGGTCAACACTTCGACAGAGCTTCAGTGCATCGCAGTCAACCGTCAACAGTCTTTTCAAGCTAAATAATTTAAAATGAATCGGTCGTATCGTCATCAATTTCCGCATCCCATCTGGCGGCGAGTACTTGCTCCATCATGGCTTCGATGGCACTAACATTCAAATTGCGCTCTCTGCGCTCTTGTAAAGGCGTTGAGAGGGGAATCAGCCGCAAACACATGCCTTCTTGGATTAAATCAAAGTAGGGTTCCTGTTGTTCGGACTGTTTGAGTTCCAAATAGTCAAAACTATGAACATTCAGGTAAAGTGCATGGTTAGCAACTAAAGTAGACCTTTGCGGGTTGGCAAACACTTCCATCACATCCCCATCACCCTCACTTTGTAATTGTCCGTCTTGGGTGTAGATGTAGTGGACTCGGCCTAAGTCAGCCAACAATCGCCGGATGTCGAGCTTATTCACAATAATGCCCGTGTTAATAATGCACGGAGCTGGTATCTTGGTGTCGGGTAGATGGTGACTCATAAGGAAATGGGGTATGAGCGTAAGTGAGGTGCAACAGCGCAATATTTTGAGGTCAACTGTCTGTTTACTCCCTACATTTAAAAAATATCAACTTTCGTGAGCGATCGTCCAACAAACTAAATTTTGTCATTGGTTATTGGTCAGAGACGCGATGAATCGCGTCTGTACAATTGCTTCCTTGTCCCTCTAGCCCCTAGCCCCTCATCCCTTAGATTCTATGACTGACCAGCTTCGTTTTGGTAAAAAGCTGCTGCTTGATTTGGTAGCTGCTGTGATATTTTATACTGTGATTCCGTTGCCAACTGTCAACGGGTTGGTATTTGCACAAGTTGCCCGGATGGCTCCACTAATTGGGCTGTTGATTGGGGGAATTTTAGGATTATGTGATATTGGGATGAGTTATTTGGGTATACCAATATTAACTCGTAGTGCCTTAGTAGTCAGTATGGGTATCGCCATTACTGGAGGGCTGCATTTAGATGGAGCAATGGATACTGCTGACGGTTTGGCGGTAGGTGACCCAGAAAGAAGGCTAGAGGTGATGGCAGATAGTGCTACAGGTGCATTTGGCGCAATGGCTGCGATCGCTCTATTATTGCTAAAAACAACAGCCTTAACAGAGATAGAAACAAACCGTTGGTTAATCTTGATGGCTGCTTGTGGTTGGGGACGCTGGGGACAACAGCTAGCGATCGCTTGTTATCCTTATCTTAAACCAACCGGTAAAGGCGCAATTCACAAACAAGCCATTCAATCTTACAAAGATTTGTTACCGGGACTGTTGTTACCGATGAGCATCAGTGGATTACTCTTTTTACTATATAACCAGCAGAGATTTTTGGCATTAGTAATGGTAGTTGCGGGAATAGCGATCGCTACTGCCACTAGTGCTTGGTTTAACCACAAATTAGGTGGTCACACTGGTGACACCTATGGCGCAGTTGTAGAATGGACTGAAGCCCTATTTCTTTGCGTTCTCACTGCTTTTTGAACAACAGCAGAGAAAGCAGAGGGGCAGACGAAGCACAGGAGAAATAGCCATGCCCAATGCCCCATGCCCCATGCCCCATGCCCAAAATTACTTTATCGGCTGTAGCTTTGTGACTTTTAATTTAAAGTTACCAACGCCAGTTTCTCCGAAAGAACGGACGCGAATTATATAAGTTCCTGTTTCTGCTATGCGGGTAAACAATAGGGAATTACTCGTACCATCAGGGCCGTCGTCATTTTCGGCTAAGGTCGTACCATTGGGGGAAAGTAGGGTAATAATGCAGTCAAAGTTATCTGATGACAAATCAACGGCTAAATTATCGCCTTTATTGAGCTTAACGGCGTAATCGCGAGCGTATCCACCCTGACCTGTGGGAATATCTTTATCTGAGAGCGTATCTGAAAATTCAGAACTGCTGGTAGTTAAAGGAATTGGACTGTATAACTTATTTTGAGCCAAGGCAGCATTTGTACTGATGCTCATTGCCAATAAGGTGGCAGGAAGAATAATTACCCGTTGTAAACCCGCGACAAAAGCTTTACCGATCATCAAAGTAAAATTTCCATAAAAACAGGATAATATGGTCAATTATAGAGTTATTTAGCAGAATAGCTTTCCCTGGCGTTGTTGAGTTATTGATTTTTAATGGCGGTAGCCAGGGCTACCAAACCTACAATCGGAATTTGCCACTCACGGAGTGTTTGCACCGCAGCTGCGGCGGTAGCACCCGTAGTGTAAATATCATCTACTAACAACACTGGTACAGTGGGAGGATTGCGGCGAAATTCTTGCCCAACAGCAAAAGCTGCTGCCAAGTTTTTTTCGCGTTCAGATGCTGATAAACCAAATTGCGCTTTAGTTTCTCTAACTCTTTCTAGACCATTTAGTTTGAATTTTAACCCAGCTGTTTGAGAAAAGCTTTGACCGATGAGTGCGGCTTGATTGTATCTTCGGATTTTTTGTTTACTGGGGTGAAGTGGTATAGGTACAACTAGCAAATTTTGATGACTAGTTGGCGAATTTAATAACCAAGTTTCACCTAACCACTGACCTAAAGGTTTAGCAATTTGTGGTTGATTTTCATATTTCATCACAGCGATCGCTCTTTTTAAAGCACCACCATAAACCCCCCAGCTAAACACGGGTATAGGTTGTTGCCAAAACCTTTTCGGGTCTTGAATGCGACATTGTTGCAGCTGTCTTTCACAGTATTCACATAGATGGCGAGAAGTACTGCGTTGACACAAAGGACAATGGGGCTGGAGAAAAAGATTAAGTAATTCTTTAATTAGGGCATGGGGCATGGGGCATGGGGCATTGGGTATGAGTCAACAGTCAACCGTCAACAGTCAACCGTCAACCGTCAACCGTCAACCGTCAACCGTCAACCGTCAACCGTCAACCCTTGGCGATTGATTGAGGTATTTGACATAAACGCGATCGCACCTTGGGGTTTCTACTCCTGTGGCTGGTTGATAGCCGTTGCTTTCGTAGAGTTTGACTGCTTCTACTAAAACGCTGGCGGTTTCAATCCAAATTTGCTGGAAGCCACGAGCGGCGATCGCATCTTCTAGTTGTTGTAACAAATATTTCCCTAATCCTATACCTCTAATGCTGGGCAATAAATACATTTTCCTTATCTCTACGGCTTTTTCACCGCGATTTACCGGATAGTATGCCCCGGTTCCTACTAATTGCCCTTGGTGTTCAATTACCCAAAACTCGCCGCCTGTGGCTAAGTAGCATTCTTCAACTTGTACCACATCGCGATCGGCTCCGTTTGGTTCCCAGCCCAAACCGTATTCTGATAATACATAACTGATAACTGCGGCAGTGCTAGTGCGATCGCTCTGCTCCCAGTTACGAATCAAAAAGTCTCGATAATAATCTCTCATCGGAAAATTTTCAATAATTTTTAATTTTGAATGGGAGCAAAAAGAGAGTCAAGTTTGCACAGAAAATTCTTCTGGATCTATATCCCAATTTACCCAACGAATCGCAACTCTGGCAGAGTTGATCAAAGGCGGTACTCTTAATGTATGAATTTTTGCCGTACTAGGGCAAGTCATTTTCAAAAGATGAATTGGCTCGACATCAACATCAGCATCAATGCGAAGTAAGGTGTATTCTTGCCAAAAATCGATGACTTGTGCTTGTAGTTGCTCACAAATGCGATCGTAGCCTATACCTTGGATTAATATGCGTCTAAGTTCAGCATTGTCTTCTTCTAAAAGCCATTGTGCTTCCCATTGCTGGGGGTGAAGTTTGCCGTATTTCTCTGGTAGTTTCACACCATGATAGTAGTATCCAGGATGCCCACTATCAGCAAATTCAATGGCTGGTTCGCCTTCTGCGTGTAAGCGGTTGTCAGTATCTAGAGAAATTTTCCGGGGGCGATCGCACAATGCACACACTTTTTCACCGGGAAATATCCAGCCGCAATTTTCAAATAGTTGATTTAGGCATTGCCAAGCTTCTTTTTCTTTATCATCTAGGACATAATTAAATTTACTCATCAATATTTGCCCCCTGCTAATCATTATTAGCATTTGGCTAGGAGTAATATAATCTGACTCCCATTTTGGATCGAAGTCTGTATTAAATTCCTGTAATAATGGTAATTGATTAGCAATTTCACTGTATAGAAAATCTTTCAATCCTGAACTTAATCTGTTGCCGATACTTTCACAAAATTTATATATTTCGTATGCTAATGGTTTTCCCCATAGAGGTTGCTTGTTAGAGTTAAATTCATCCAATTTATTCCTAATTATATAAGGGTCTGGATAAAAAATCACTTCTGGTTCTTGAAGCCCAAGAACTGCATAGGTTGATTTGATAGCTGACGTAGCTTTTTCTTTATCAATTGGTACAGTGAAGTAGAAATAGTACTGTTTCCAAATAGATGACAAGTATGTATTGTCAATTATTTGTCTGGTTGCATCAGTAGTAAATTTAGTTAAATTTGCTAATTCAAACAGTGGGCTAATATCAGAAATATTATTTTCACCTAAATGTAGTTCTCTAAGATTTATTAGCTTAGATAAAGGACTTAAATCAGAAATTTGATTATCACCTATACTCAGTTTAATTAAATTGTCTAACCTAGATAAAGTATTTAAATCACGAATTTGGTTTTTACCGATATTTAGGGAAATTAAATTAGTTAATTTAAATAAGTGACTGAGATCAGAAATTAAATTATCATCAATATGTAATTCAGTTAAATTAGTTAAATTAGCTACATGACTCACATCGTAAATTAAATTCTTTCCTAAAGATAATTCTTTCAGGTTAATTAACTTAGATAAGGTACTCAAATCAGAAATTTGATTGTCACCAAGATGCAATACTGTCAAGTTTTGTAAACCAGATAACGGACTCAAATCAGATATTAAGTCTGATATTTGGTCTTCTGGCTCGCGATTGTAGTTCAGGAAAAGTTGAGTTAAATTAATGAGGTTAGATAGTGGACTCAAACTGGAAATTTGATTGGAACTAACATCTAGTAGAGTCAAATTAACAAGTGAGGAAAATTGACTCAGATCCACATTTATTTTATTACGCCAGACAAATAACTTAGTTAGATTAGTTAGTTTAGATAACGGACTAAAATCGGCAATCTGATTATGACTGAGTGCCAAGTGACGCAGATTACTTAAAGTAGATAATGGACTAATGTCACAAATGTTATTCCTAGTTAACTCTAAGTAAGCCAGATTGGTCAATGTAGATAATGGACTTAGATCGGAAATTTCCTCATTGTATAGCCTCAGTCTGATAAGGCTTGCAAGTTGTTGCTCTGCTTGGTAGCAATCAGAAGTAATAACTTTCTCCAATAGTAGATCAACTGTGTGTCTGGCTTCAGGTGAGAGGCTATCTTTGTGTAAACACCAGTCAGCAAAGCGGCGAAAGTTCGGACTCTGATTTGGCTGTAGTTCAGACATTGGCTAGTAGCTGGCAAAAAAAATTTAACTAAGGATGCCCAAGTTGGTGTATATCTCAATTAAATTGCCATCGGGATCGCGAAAATGAGCTGTGCGGATTCCCCAGTCGGGACGATCTGTAGGTGGAGCCATGAGGATACCATTACGATCTTTGAGGCGTTGATAAACTTCATCGACGTTATCGACAGCAAAAATTAAGGATGTTTTATCTTGGCTAGCAAAGGATGAAGGCTGATTGATGCTGGGGATGACTTGAGCCATGAATTCTTTTTTGAATACAGCTAGCTGAATAGATCCGGTATTAAACTCGGCATATCCAGTTTCTTCATCACCCCAATCTACATTCAATCCCAGTAGATCCCGGTAAAACAAAAAAGTCTCTTTATAATTGGATACAAGTAGTCTGAGGTGTGTTAACTGAAGTTTCATAATTCAAGTACGTTAGTTCACTAACTATGAATTCTAGGCTCTGAGTGTAATGTTGATAACAACTCGCTTTCAACTATTGCTAGTTCATCCAGCCGTTGCATGACAATTTCACGGTCAAAATAAGTATCAGCTAGAACCCAGTAAGTACCGAAATGACGGGCTTCAGATGCCATCAAACCTTTGTAAAACTTAGCTAATTCTGGCTCAGGACAGTGTGTAGCTAATAATCCTAAGCGTTCGTGACTGCGTGCTTCTATTAATCCGGTGACGAGTAAAGAATCTAAAAATCTATCTGGTTCTTGGGGACGAACTTGCGCTTTTAAACCTGCGCCGTAAGGTGGTGGTGGTAAGGGTGCGAGGGGGATGTTGCGACGTTCTAGCCACTGATTGACGAGTTCAAAGTGTTCTAGTTCTTCACGAGCGATCGCAGTTAATTCTCTGACCATTTTCGCATTGGAAGGGTAGCGAAACATAAAATTTAACGCCACCCCCGCAGCTTTGCGTTCGCAGTGGGAATGATCGAGCAGAATTATATCTAAATTAGCGATCGCTTGTTCTACCCACGCGGAACTGGTAGGTTGTTTGAGAGCGTTGATTTTTGGTAGTTCAGTAAGCACAGGATGACAAACTCCAGATATCTCAATGTAGCTGAGATAGCCCAGCACATTGATTTTAATCTGGTCTGGGGCGATTGGGCTAAAGAGTGCGAGTTCCTAGATCCCCGACTTCTTGAAGGATACTGCTGGGGAATGGTGGGTTAAAGCCCTCAATGTTGATCTAAATACTTGTCTCGCTTGCCCGAAAGATCGCCCGCAGGCTATAAGCCTGGGGCTAAAGCTACAAAGCCTGCCTCTGCAGGCTCAATTTCTTTAGCCTGCAGAGGCAGGCTTTGTTCGGTTAGCCGCACCCTTCTAGGGTGACGGCGATCTGTTGGTTAATCGATGGATCAACTACTGCAATTTTTTGCCGATTAACTCAGATAAAGTACTGAATAAATCTGCGGCTGTGTAGGGTTTGGCTAAAAACTCTTGCGCACCGGCTGCTAAAGCTTCCCGACTGTGAGTAGGTAATCCGCTAGTGGCGATGATTTTGAGTTGAGGATTTAATTTTTTGAGGGTACGGATAGCTGTCAATCCATCTAAACTCGGCATCATGATATCGATCAATACTAAATTAATTTCCTGCTGATGCTGGGCGTAAATCGCGATCGCCTCAATACCATCTTTAGCAATCAAGGTTCTATAATTAGCTTGTTCTAGTGATGTTTTGGTGGCTAATTGTATCATTACCTCATCATCGACAATCATTACTAGCTCTTGGTTTCCTCTGGGTATTGTTGTCGATGATACCTGCTCATCGATCGTTTCTTCTATGGCTGGTAAGTAAACTTTAAATTTTGTACCTTTACCTTCTTGACTGAATACTTGTACAAAACCCCCACTATTTTTGACAATACTAATCACAGTAGAAAGCCCTAATCCTGTGCCTTTACCAGGTTCTTTGGTGGTGAAAAAAGGGTCAAAAATCCGATCCATTAATTCTGGGGGAATACCTATACCTGTATCGCCAATGGTAATAACCACATAATTTCCCACCTGGGCATTAACATCCATCCGGGTATAAATTTCATCAATAAACTGATTTTCAGCATATATATTGAGAGTTCCACCATCGGGCATTGCATCACGAGCATTGACACAAATATTCATAAAAATCTGATGCATTTGCGTAGGATAGCCTTTCACCATCCACAAAGTTCTCACAGGAATGTTGGTGGTAATTTCAATAGATTTAGGAAATGTTTGTGTAATAACTTTTGCTACTTCTAAAAGTAAATGTCCAATTTGTAAACAGATGGGTTTACCTTCTGTTCCTCTAGCAAACATGAGTATTTGTTTAACTAAGTCGCTGCCACGTTTAGCACTTTTAGTTAAAACTTCCACTAATTCTTGGGTTTTGTTATCAACTGTTTGAATTCTTAATGGTAAAAGTTGAGAAATTGCCAAAATCGGTGTAAATATATTATTGAGGTCATGGGCGATACCGCTAGCTAGAGTTCCCAAACTTTCCAGACGTTGCGCCCGTAAAAATTGCTTTTCTAGACTCTTCTTTTCTGTAATATCAGTGTTGACAATCAGGATTGATTTTGGTTCTCCTGATTCTTCCTGCACCAGAGTCCAACGACTCTCAACAATAATTTTTGTACCTGCTTTGGTACGTTGCTCCAATTCTCCCCGCCAGCAGCCTTTATCTAAAGTAGTTTTCATTGCTGTTGCGAGTTGAAATGCATCATCATTAAATAATTCTTGGGCTGTCTTCTTAATAGCTTCGGCGACAGAAAAGCCATATAAGCGATCAGATCCTAAGCTCCAAAATAAGATTTTGTTGTGCAGATTGGTGACAAAAATCGCATCAGTGGCAATATCAATTAAGGCTGCTTGTTCGCGCATTTTCTGTTCTGCTTGTTTACGCCCTGTAATATCGGTAATCATGGCTAAACCACCGATATATTCACCATTTTCATCAAACATGGGAGTTCCAGAGACAATCGCCCAAACATCACAACCATTGCGATCGCAAAATTTAAAGTCGTGCTGTTCTTTAATGCCTTGTTGCCGACGTTGCCAATATTGTAAGGCGATCGCTTGTCCCTGTGTGTCCATAAATTCAAACAGCGATTTTCCCTGCATTTCCTCGATGGTATAGCCCAACATCGAGGCCATTTGTTGATTAACTAAGGTTGTTTTCCCCTCAGCATCTACAGCCCATACACCCTCTATGGCAGTTTCCACAATGCAGCGATATTTGGCTTCACTTTGGCGCAGAGCCAGTTCTGCTTGTTTATGCTTGGTAATATTGCGCGCAATTGTGAGTACTGACGCGACGTTGCCATTTTGGTCAAATTCTGGCACACAACGACTTTGGTAATATTTCACACCATTGGGGCTGGGAAATTCAAATTCTATTTCCTCTGGCTGTCTTGTGGTAAATACTTTTGTGAGAGTTGCGTTCCATATAGCCACTTGAGCGACTGGCATTCCTAACTCTTCGTTGGTTTTACCGATAAACTCATGGGCAGGTAAGCCTGTTTCGGCTTCAATCACTCGATTCACGTAGAGGTGGCAAAGATTAGCATCAAATCTAGCAATAATATCGGGTGCATTGTCTGCTAGCGCTCGAAATGCTTGTTTTTCTTGAGATAGTTCAGCAGTTCGCTGTGCTACCCGGATTTCCAATTTTTCACGGGCTTGACTGAGGACTGATTCTGCTAGTTTGCGCTCGGTGATGTCATCTACTACCCCCACCATGCGTATTGCTTGCCCATGCAGATTATAATAAAAACTACCACGAGAATTCACCCAGCGAATCTGATTATCTGGAAGAATTATTCGATATTCACCTATATAGTTTTGTCGATTGGCGATCGCTTTTTGCATACAAGCCTGAATATGCTCCCAATCTTCAGGGTGAACTCGATCCGCCCAATCTTGATAACTGCGGTTTGGGGTTCCTGGTTGATAGCCAAAGATAATCTCATGGTAAGGTGTCCAAATTGTCTGATTCGTCACCATATCCCAATCCCAAGAGCCAGCGTGAGCAGCCTCTAGCGCTAGTTTTAAACGCTCGTTACTCTGGTACAGTTCTACTTCTAACTGCTGCAATTGCTGACTGACTTGGCCAAGTTCATTACTTTTTTCGGCAATTTGCTGTTGTAATGTGACAATTACACTCGATACTTCTAAGGGATCGATGGCATTGAGAAAACTGCTTTGAGTGACAATTCCCAAGAGTTCGCCACCATTGCTTGTTACCACTAATCTGCGGACATAACGTTGTTGCATTTGTTGATAAGCAGCCCACATTGAATCCTCTGGCTTGACAGTAAATAAAGGCGAACTCATGACTGTTATTGCTTGTGTATGGGCTAAATCCAGATTTAAAGCCCGAAATTGCACAATATCTCGCTCGCTCACGATACCTATGGGGTAAAGTAATTCACTGTTGTCTGCTGCTTGGGGTTCGACAATGACGATACAGCTAACCTGATGCTGGTTCATCAATTGAGCTAAATCGATTACAGAGGCGGTATGAGGTGCATGAATCACCTGAGTCAGCATTACCTCCCGAACTAGGCGCAATTTCAGCAAATTAGCAGGTTGGAGCGCTTGACGCAGGCTGTTGTGAGTGACAATTCCTAGTAATTTTTCCTGCTTATCCACAATCGGAAGATGGCGAATTTGATGCTGACGCATCAGAGATAGGGGAATCGCCGCATTGTAAGCAGCACTGTATTGCAGGGTGATGGCTTGTTGTGTCATCACTTCAGCAACTTTAATATTTGCTAAGTTTACCCCTGTAGCAATTAGTCTGACTACGTCTCTTTCAGTAAAGATACCTCGTAGATTTGCTTGTTCTGTCACTAACACATAATTATTGAGTCCTGAATAGGAAGAACTCAGTATTGATGTGGACTTTCCATCATCTAAAATACAACTTCTATCTCGCGCCTGACTCATAAAAGCGATCGCGTCCATTACAGTAGTATCGGGTTTAACCGTCAAAGGATGGGGATCGATTACCTGTGCGAGAGTCGGTAATGCGAAGATATGGTCATTTTGCATATTATACTCAATAGTTTTTATCTGCGATCGCCAAAAGTCACCATGAAAATGGGTAGAGAGAATTTGTGATTTGGCAATATTTTTCAGGTGGAGTTTTTAAGGGTTTATCCCGGTTGAGTCTATCTCTGACTTCTTTAATTTTGAGGTTATAAACATATCCCGTATCGCCATAAAAACATAAATTTATATGGTTATGAACACCTTTCTTTTCAATAGATTACAAGCAGATATGAACAGCCTATATTAATTTTTTTCGTTGCAAAAACTACAAATACATCAAAATTCTTCCTCAGAGCTTGAAATAGGTAATATAGCACAGGGAAGAGAGATTTTCATGTTTAGTTGTGGGATTTTTCCATTGCAGCAAAGCTTTTCGTGCGTTACCACTGACAATTAAAGCAAGCTACACTGATATTTTTAGAAATTAAATCAGAAATTAAATCGTATTCCTATTAATTTGAGAATTACTCTTAGTTTTTAATAATGATATTTGTCAACTTTTTCCTTGCGTCTTAAAACGCTAAAAATAGACGCTTTGAAGCTTCTGTTCCATCATCTTAGCCTCAATCGATTTATTTTGATAGATTGCAAGCTGGTAGATCATCCTTATGACATATAATTTAGTAGAATATTATTTTTGCATCTACCATTAGATATATTTAAATAATTAATGCCAATTAGGAATAATGTGAATTAGTCCAAAATAGGCTGCGTTACCACGAAGTGGTAACGCAGCCTATACATACTAAGCCAAGCTATAGTCGGGATGATATTCAACTAACTCAATTTCATTACCATCGGGATCGTTGACATAAATTCTATGCTTGGTTTCGGCGGCTGTCATTGTGTAGTAATCAATGGCGTTAGCTTCTAGTAATTTTTGCATTGCTTCACCATCATCAATTACAAAGCCGACATGATTAATACCAATGCTTTCATAAGGTTTATGCACTCGCTCTTGTTGTGAATCGTCATTCAAAGCTAGATAAAATTGGTTATTACCAAAATGCATCCAGCGATCGCCATTGAATACCCCTTCGGCTCTTACATACCAATCTGGGAATAGTGTTTGATAAAAGTTTTTCGTGGCGTCGATATCTTTACAAGAAAGGTTAATGTGTTCAAAGCGAATCATGTTCATAATTTGCTCCGGTAAATTAAGAAAATCAGGTTAATAATTATTGTTTTAGCTGTTAAATAAACTTAAATAAATCTCACGTAGAGACGCAGATAAACAAGAGATTTTAAGCATCATGTTGAAAGTTTAGAGACACTACTCTAAGCCAGTATCTAAAAACATAATGACTAGGCTTTCCATCTCTGGGGTTATTTATTTCGTCCCTCTAAATAAATCATAGTCGAAATGATTATGAGTTGCAACTTGTGAAAATAAAAAATCGCAGATGTTTTTACCTGCGATCGCAAAATGGGCATTGGGCATTGGGCATTTGTCCCCCTTGTCCCCTCACCTCTTCATGTTCGTCGGTTAACTAGTGTAGCGCTAGCTTGATCTACAGGCATCAGGACTATCTCATTAATATTGACATGGGGCGATCGCGTGACGCAGAAAAATATCACATCTGCCACATCATCAGGAGTTAGGGGCGTAACTCCTTGGTAAACTTTTTTGGCGCGTTCAGTATCGCCATGAAACCGCACATCGCTAAATTCCGTTTCTACCATCCCAGGATCGACGGAAGTGACGCGAATCGGCGTACCTATTAAATCTAGCTTTAATCCTTCAGAAATGGCTTTAACAGCCGCTTTCGTTCCACAATAGACATTACCATTGGGATAGGTTTGATGTCCGGCGATAGAACCAATATTTACCACATGACCGCGATCGCGTTTTACCATCCCCGGTACTACATAACGGGTAAGGTAAAGTAAGCCCTTAATATTGGTATCGATCATTTCTTCCCAATCGGCAAAGCTACCTTCATGTAACTTGTCTAAACCGCGACTCAATCCCGCATTGTTAATGAGAATGTCAATATCAGCCCAGGCGGGAGGTAGGCTAGAAATCGCAGCTTCTACCGCAGCGCGATCGCGCACATCTAACTGTATTAAATAAACCTCAGTATTAAATTCTTCCTTAAGGGTATCAGCTAGTTCCTGTAAGCGTTCCAGCCGCCGCGCCGCTAAAATTAATTTTGCGCCTGTATTAGCAAATACTCTGGCACAAGCAGTACCAATACCACTACTTGCGCCAGTGATGAGAATGATTTGATTTTTTAGGGAAATCATTGTTAGTCAAGAGTCAAGAGTCAATTGTCCATTGTCCAATAATTCGGAACTAATGAAAAACTCCACCCACGAATCGGAGTTTTGCGATTGTTAAATTGAAAATAGCGTTGACGGTTGACGGTTGACGGTTGACTGTTGACTGTTGACTGTTGACTCTTAAGAGAGATTTTTTCGTGATTGACTAGCTTGAAAATATTCTAGGACAGCAGCTGCGATCGCTTGATTACCATCTTTGGCTATCGGTTGAGAAAGTTTGGGTTGTAATAGAGGTTGACGCAGAAAATCCCAATTACCTTGAAAAAATTCAGTTGGGCTAAGGATTTGATGCTGATTATAATTAGCTAACCCTGTGATTAAAAAAGCGGCTTCTGCAAAATCTTCCCGCGTAACTGTAACAAGCGGTACTTGCAATTTGGTAGCCTCAGCAAAAGTACTGTAACCAGGTTTAGAAACAACTCGCCCGCAAATCGGCATAAAATCTACAGGGCGGTATTTTCGGTCGGTAATCTTCACCAAGTTAGGTAAATCTGGCGCAGATTGATCGAACACAATAAATTGCCAATCGGGGAAATGCTGTAGGTTATTGTAGGGAAATTGCTGTAAACCCAAACCGCCAAAGGTGAGCAGAATTGTTTTTTCTACAGGTGCGGTAATCCGCCAATGCGATCGCAGGTTATCAGCATCATAACGCGGCGAACCACCTGTTAAACCCACATCTATAATATTGGTGAATGCTGACATCGGTTCGTGAAATGGGAGGCGATATAAGCGATCGCATTGAGCATAACAATCACTAATCCAATCAGCAATCGCCAAAAACTCTCCTCCCCAATCCCGGTAAATCAAATCCCAGCCAAAGTTACTCACCGACCAACAAGGAATATTTGCTGCTTTCGCGATCGCTGAAGCCAAAAAGGGAATATCCGCTAAAATCAAATGGACAAAATTTTGCCGAATAAAATTAACTTCCCCAGCGATCAAAGAATGTTGATTTTTTTTAATTTCTAATAACTTTTCTAAAGTAGCTGCTCGATCCATCGTCAAGCTATCTGCTTGTACTACACCCAAATCAAAAGCCCGAGGACGATGAATAAAATCGCCGTCAATATAGCAATCAAGTAACCAGTGTGGCGCAGTAGTCACCATAATGAGGAGAACTTCCGGGCACAATTTTTGAATTGTGTCAGCGATTGCGGCCATGCGCGTCGTATGACCAAAACCGTGGTTAGTAATGGCCATGTATAAAATAGGGCGTTCCATCAAAGAGAATGTATCTATAGGCCACAATTAATTTACTGGGTCTGGGAAAATTTAACAACTGACTTTTGATACACGAAGCACAGTAATATAGATAATAGATGCTGATTACTCGGCATATATGTCCAAGAATAAAATTTGAATTTTAATATAAATTAGTCAAGTTTGAAAAGTATTTTTTGAGGTATGAATGGATGCTAGTAGTTACAAGCAAAATGTCATATTATTCGTAGATGACAATTACCAAAAATTAAACTTATTACTGGAATATTTAGAAGAAACAGGATTTAAAGTATTAGTAGCAGACAACGGTATCAGCGCTATTAACATAGCCGAAAATGCCTCACCCGATTTAATTTTATTAGATGTTTTAATGCCAGGGATTGACGGCTTTGAAACTTGCCGACGGTTAAAAAGCAATCCAGTTACGGAAAATATTCCTGTGATTTTTTTAACTGCCCTTGCAGAGCAAGTGGATAAAGTTAAAGGGTTAAATTTAGGCGCAGTAGATTACATCACCAAACCCCTAGATAATGAGGAAGTAATAGCGCGAATTAAAATTCATTTACGCTTGCAAAATTTGACAAAAAAACTCACAGAACAAAATGAATATTTAGCGGCAGAAATTAACGAACGCAAGCAAGCAGAAGATAAAATCAAAGAACAGGCAGCTTTGTTAGATATCACCACAGATGCCATTATTGTCCAAGATTTAAATAACCAAATTCGCTTTTGGAATCAAGGCTCAGAACATCTGTATGGGTGGACGCAAGCAGAAGCGATCGCTAAAAATGCCAATACCCTGCTGTATAAACCAGAAACACTATATCAACTCCAAGAAATCCACAAAAGTTTGGCTAAAAATGACTTGTGGCAAGGTGATTTATATCAAAAAACTAAAATAGGTAAAGAAATCATCGTTTCTAGTCGGTGGACAGTTATGCCAGATTTGGCGGGACAGCCAAAATCAATATTAATTGTCAACACTGATATTACCGAGAAAAAACTACTAGAAACCCAGTTTTTACGAGCGCAACGCATGGAGAGTATTGGGACTTTAGCTAGTGGAATCGCCCACGATCTAAATAATGCGCTCACACCCATGTTAATGATTGCCCAGCTATTAGAAATTAAGCTAGCAGACGAAAATAGTAAGCAATGGCTCGCCATCCTGGAAACCAATATTAAACGGGCAGCAGATTTAGTCAAACATGTGTTGTGTTTTTCTCGCGGATTTGAAGGTAAATTTATCACCTTACAGGTAAAAAATGTCATTGCCGAAATTGAACAAATTGTTAAACAAACCTTTCCTAAATCTATTGCTGTAAATATAGATATTCCTCAACAAAGTCTGTGGAATATTTCAGGTGATGCCACACAAATTCACCAAGTATTATTAAACCTGTGTATTAATGCCCGTGATGCCATGCCAGAGGGCGGTTTGCTGAAAATTTCGGCGAGAAATATCTGGGTTGATAGTAACTGTGCGCGCATGAATATGGATGCCCAAGTAGGGCCTTATGTGGCGATTAGCGTAGCCGATACAGGTAAGGGAATTCCTCAAGAAATAATTGACAGAATTTTTGAACCTTTTTTTACGACAAAAGAAGTCGGACAAGGTACAGGTTTGGGCTTGTCTACAGTCATGGGTATTGTTAGAAGCCACAATGGTTTTGTGAAAGTGATGAGTGCAATTGGTAAAGGCACAGAATTCCAAATTTATTTCCAGGCGAGTCAAAACCTAGAAATAGATAATGCCTTAACCAGCTATGATGAATTACCAGCAGGAAATGGCGAATTAATTCTCATTGTTGATGATGAAGAATCAATTCGGGAAATTACGAAAACAGCTTTAGAAAAAAATGGTTACAAAGTTTTAGTCGCTAAAGATGGCATTGAAGCAGTAGCTTTATATACCAAACATCAAAAAGAAATTAGTGTTGTTTTAATCGATATGATGATGCCATCAATGGACGGGCCAATGGCGATTCGGGTACTGCAAAAAATTAATCCCGAAGTCAAGATTGTTGTGGTGAGTGGTTTAACTTCTAATCATGAATTACTAGCAACATTGGATGATAGTATCACCACATTTTTACCCAAACCCTATACATTTCAGGAACTATTCACAAGTTTACAGGTAATATTAAATGCTGAGGCAGGGTCAAAACATTCGCAAAGTAGTATTTAGAATTTGTCAGTTGTCAGTTGTCAGTTGTCAGTTGTCAGTTGTCACAAGGAAGGGGGATTATTTTGAATTTTGATTTCTTTCCCCCTGCTCCCTGCCCCCTGCTTTAGTTCCAATCCTGTTCTTCCTTCTTCCCGCGACTTTTATAAATTCCGCCTATGTCGTGAATTTGGCGAGTTTTTGCAAATAATTCGGCTTCTGTTAAACCCCAGCGTTGCAAAACTTGATCTAAGTCCTCTTGAATCTCTCTAGCTCCGGGAAACCCTTGATAGCGAATTTTCAACCGAGCAAGTTCTGCTAAGTTATAGTCTGTCGCCTCCTGAGCTAGTAGAATATCAATAGTGGGGCGATCGCGGTTTTGCAAAGGATGCTGTTGGTCTTTACCTCCAGATGCTTCAGCCATCGTTAGTCCTACAATTACAAGTAATGAGTTTTTAGTTTAGCCCACAGCCCAGGCCTAGAGAAGTCAAACGTTCATACTGAAGAGGTCACTGTCATAATTACAACTTCTCACCTCACCAATATTCTCTGGCAAAAATTAACGACGGCAACCCCACCCGAAATCTTACGGCTCTCACTACTGTCATTCAACTTTAAATAAAGATACATTGTCATTAAGAAAATACATGAAACTTTAGATAAGGGTGAAGAGTATTTCACCTAAAGTACAAGCAGCAAGGGAGCAAGAACCCGCTATGTTTGAACACTTCACTTCCGAAGCAATTAAAGTAATAATGCTAGCTCAGGAGGAAGCACGTCGCCTGGGACATAACTTTGTAGGAACAGAGCAAATTCTCCTCGGGCTGATGGGAGAAGGAACTGGGGTTGCTGCTAAAGTACTGACCGATTTGGGCGTAAATCTCAAAGAAGCACGCCGCGAGGTCGAAAAAATTATTGGTAGGGGTTCTGGTTTTGTACCACCGGAAATTCCTTTTACTCCTAAAGTAAAAAGCCTATTTGAGCAATCATTTAAAGAAGCTCATAGTCTGGGGCACAATTACATTAATACAGAACACTTACTTTTAGGTTTAACTGAAGCAGGCGAAGGTGTAGCCGCCAAAGTATTGCAAAATCTAGGCGTTGACCTAAAAACTATCCGCAGTGCAGTCATCCGTTACTTAGGTGAAAATGCCACTGTATACGCTGCTGGTGGTAGCCAAAAGCGCAATCAACCACTGAGTTTGGAAGAATTTGGCAGAAATCTCACCAAACTAGCGCAGGAAGGCAAAATAGACCCGATTGTGGGGCGAGATAAAGAAATTGAACGCGCAATTCAAATTCTCGGTCGTCGCAGTAAGAACAATCCCGTATTAATTGGCGAACCGGGAGTTGGCAAAACTGCGATCGCGGAAGGACTGGCGCAACGGATAATTAACCAAGACGTACCCGAAGTATTGCAAGACAAGCAAGTCATCAGCCTCGATATGGGCTTGCTAGTCGCCGGAACTCGCTTCCGGGGTGACTTTGAAGAACGGATCAAGAAAATCGTCGAAGAAATTCGTTCCGTTGGCAATATTATCCTCGTGATTGACGAAATTCACACCTTAGTTGGTGCGGGGGGTACAGAAGGCGGATTAGATGCAGCCAATATCCTCAAACCAGCCTTAGCTAGAGGTGAACTGCAATGTCTCGGTGCCACCACCTTAGACGAGTACCGTAAGCATATTGAGCGCGATGCAGCCTTAGAACGGCGTTTTCAGCCGATTCTGGTCGGCGAACCTACCGTAGCCGAAACCATTGAAATTCTTTACGGCTTGCGGGGAGCATACGAGCAACATCATAAAGTGACAATTTCCGACGCTGCGGTATTAGCAGCTGCACAATTGTCCGACCGCTATATTAGCGATCGCTTTTTGCCAGATAAAGCCATAGACTTGATTGATGAAGCTGGTTCTCGTGTGCGTCTGCGCAACTCCCAGATTTCCGCTAACAAAGAACTCAAGCGCGAACTTCTTGGTGTTACCAAAGCCAAAGAAGAAGCAGTTAGACTGCAAGATTTTGACAAAGCTGGAAAGCTGCGGGATCAAGAATTAGAACTGCAAGCTAAACTCAACGGCGATGAAAGTGGTACAGTTCCCAAAACACCAGTCGTTGATGAAGAAGACATCGCTCAAATTGTCGCTTCCTGGACTGGCGTACCCGTCAACAAACTCACAGAATCCGAATCTGAGTTACTGTTGCATCTGGAAGATACCCTGCATCAGCGCCTTATCGGTCAAGAACAAGCAGTTACCGCCGTTTCTCGTGCCATTCGTCGCGCTAGAGTCGGCTTAAAGAATCCCAATCGCCCAATTGCTAGCTTTATCTTCTCCGGCCCCACGGGAGTAGGTAAAACAGAACTAGCCAAAGCCTTAGCCGCCTACTTCTTCGGTTCCGAAGACTCCATGATTCGCCTGGATATGTCCGAATACATGGAAAGCCATACAGTATCCAAGCTGATTGGTTCACCTCCTGGTTACGTAGGCTACGACGAAGGCGGACAACTAACAGAAGCCGTGCGCCGCAAACCCTACACAGTGTTGCTTTTCGACGAAATCGAAAAAGCGCATCCCGATGTATTCAATATGCTGCTGCAACTGTTAGATGACGGTCATCTAACTGATGCTAAAGGTCGGAAAGTAGACTTCAAGAACACCTTAATTATCTTGACATCTAACATCGGTTCCAAGGTAATCGAAAAAGGCGGCGGTGGTTTAGGCTTCGACTTCGACAACCAAGCCGATGCTAGTTACAACCGCATCCGTAACTTGGTGAATGAAGAACTCAAAGCTTACTTCCGTCCAGAGTTCCTCAACCGTCTCGATGACATTATCGTCTTCACCCAACTTTCCAAGGATGAAGTCAAGCAAATTTCTGAAATTCTCCTGCGTGAAGTTGCTGGTAGGTTGACAGAAAAAGGAATTACCTTAGAAGTCACAGACCGCTTCAAGGAACTGGTAGTTCAAGAAGGTTACAACCCCAGCTACGGTGCCAGACCATTACGTCGCGCCATTATGCGCCTGTTGGAAGATTCCCTCGCGGAAGCTTTGCTATCTGGTCAAATCGTCACTGGTGACACAGCCATTGCTGATGTCAACGACGACGGACAGGTACACATCCAAAAATCAGAGCAACGGGAGTTACTGCTGGCAAATGTTGGCTAATGGTAAATTAGCATTGATTTATACCATGTCACTTTTGCGGTAACATATGAGAACCATTCCACATTCCTGCCTGCCGCAGAAGAGCAAGAGAGGAGTATCCTTGATAGAACTGAAGTGAAATGGTAATAGCTCTTTCAAACCCTGGTAGAAATACCAGGGATTTTTTTCTTCTATTTCTTCTCTCTGCATCCTACCCTTCGGGAAGCCGCTCCGCGTCTAATGCGTCTTGGCGGTTTATAAAAATTATTAACTTATACATCACGCAGAGGCGCAAAGAAGAACGCGAAAATTCGGAGTTTTGTAATAAGTTTGGTTACGAATCACAAATTATTAATCCAGGTTACTAAATCAGATGATTCCTGATAAAAATCTCTCTCAGAAGTAAATGTAGGTTGGGTTGAGGAACGAAACCCAACATTCTCGGCGATTTGTTGGGTTTCACTTCGTTCAACCCAACCTACGCGGTTTAAAGTTTTTGACGCTAACTGAACAGTATTGAGTTAAAGAGCGATCGCAATATCTTCCATCATGTTATTGATGATTCCTAATAAAAAATCTCTCCCAGGTATGTAGATTAACTGGCAGCAGAGTGAAATATTCAATACAAGTGAATATATCTTTAGAGGTTGTTTTATCAAGAGCATTTATTCAAAATAGCCCAATTTCCCAGCAATTACAGGAGAGAATTACATGACTGCTATTACCAACTTAAAAACAAAAGTTAAAAGTCAGGTCAAAAATCTCACTTTATTATTAGGCAGTACGGCAGCGACATTGGGTATAAACGCCTCAGCAATGGCAGCAGTCATGTACGATATCACTGACTTAGGTAATCTAGGTCAACCTTTTAGTTTTGCCTATGACATTAACGATCGCGGTGAGGTGGTAGGTTATTCCGGCGATTATCTGATTGGTGCTTTTTTATGGAACCGCAGAACGGGTATCAACGATCTTGGTACTCTCCCCGGAAAGGATGATAGTGTTGCCAATGGCATCAATAATGCAGGTAAAGTGGTAGGTGATTCAGGTAATCGCGCTTTTTTATGGAATCGCAACACAGGGATGGTAGATTTGGGTACTCTCCCCAATCAGTCTAGTAGTGAGGCGATCGCCATCAATAATCAAGATTGGGTAGTGGGTAATTCGGGTAATCGCGCTTTTTTATGGAACCGCAATACTGGTATGACTGATCTTGGTACTCTTGGTGGTGGATCGTCCAGTAGTGCGACTGACATCAATGATGCAGGTCAAGTTGTGGGAAATTCTGATAATCGCGCCTTTTTGTGGAATCAAACTCAAGGTATGCAAAACCTGGGCACGCTGCCAAATAAAGATTTCAGTTCTGCGGCGGCGATTAATAATTTCGGTCAGGTAGTAGGTTATTCAGGTAACATTAATGACGATTATAGCGATCGCGCTTTTTTGTGGAGTGAAAGTACAGGCGCGATTGATCTTGGTACACTCCCTAGCCGATTTCCAGAATTCCCTGATGACACCGCTAGCTATGCTTATGACATCAATGATGCAGGTCAAGTTGTGGGGTTAGCATCTGTACCCTACAATACCGCCTTTTTATGGAGTGAGAGTACTGGTATGGTAGATTTGAATACCCTGATCGAACCTAACTCAGAATGGCAGCTAGATGTGGCAACAGCGATTAATAACCAAGGTCAAATTGTCGGATATAGCAGATTTGGTTCCTTTGACTATCGCGCCTTTTTACTAACGCCGAAATCACCGCCATCAGTACCAGAACCGATGACCATCGGCGGTAGTATAATTGCGGGGGCGGCTTTATTGTATCTGCGTCGTCGCCAATATGGCCTCAGCCAAGGTTAATTTGACAATTGATGAGTTTTCCAATTTGCTAGATCGGTTAAAGAGCGATCGCGGTATCTGCCGTAACGTTCCTGTTTATTCTTGATTTTTACGCCTAATTCCGGGAAAATACCGAAATTTGGCGGCATTGGTTGGAAGTGTTTCGGGGATGCCGAACTGATAAACTCAAATAATGCCCCCATCATCGTTGTTGGTGGCAGAGTTAAAGTTTCTTTCCCTAAAGCTAATCTAGCGGCGTTAATTCCTGCCAAGCAACCACCAGCCGCCGCCGCCGTGTAGCCTTCAGTCCCAATCAATTGTCCGGCGGCTAATAAAGTCGGACGCTGTTTAAATTGCAGAGTTGGGTGCATTAATTGGGGTGCATTAATAAATGTATTGCGGTGCATCACTCCCAACCGCACAAATTCAGCATTTTCTAAGCCGGGAATTAAGCGGAAGACGCGCTTTTGTTCGCCCCAACGCAGATTAGTTTGGAATCCTACCATATTCCACAGTTGACCGGCTTTGTCTTCTTGGCGCAACTGTACCACAGCATAGGGACGTTCCCCGGTGCGGCTATCAGATAATCCTACTGGCTTTAAGGGGCCGAAACGCATCGTATCCTCACCCCGCAGCGCTTGTTCTTCAATGGGGAGACAAGCTTCAAAGAATTTCGCCGTTTCTCGTTCAAAATCTTTTAATTCTGTTTGTTCCGCCTGCTTGAGTTCTGACCAAAAATGCAGGTATTGCTCTTTATTCATGGGACAGTTGAGATAAGCTGCTTCGCCTTTATCGTAGCGAGAAGCCATAAAAGCAATATCGCGGTTAATCGATTCTCCCACAATAATCGGGCTAGCGGCATCAAAAAAGCTGAGGTATTCCATCCCCGTCAAGCTGCGGATATCTGTTGCTAAGTCGGGACTCGTTAAGGGGCCTGTAGCTAAAACTACAATTCCTTCAGGGATAGCTGGGACTTCACCGCGACGAAATTCAACTAAAGGATGGTGGGATAGAGTTTCGGTTAACTCTTGGCTAAATTGTCCACGATCTACAGCTAAAGCACCACCGGCGGGAACTGCGTGTTCATCGGCTTTAGCTATGACAATGGAATTGAGTTGCCGCAGTTCTTCATGTAATAATCCAGTAGCGCGATCGCTCGCCATTGCACCAAAGGAATTACTACAGACTAATTCTGCCAGATGTTCTGTATGATGGGCAGGGCTAAAGCGTTTCGGCCGCATTTCGTGCAAAATCACTGGTACTCCGGCTTGGGCTATTTGCCATGCTGCTTCTGTTCCAGCTAGTCCACCTCCAATTACTTGTATCGGTTGTTGAGTCATAGTTATAATGTCAATTCCTAATTCATTAAATCCGCTTTGCTGGGATTATTTATATATAGTAATGATAAATGATTGTTAGGAGAGAAGGCTAAAAGATGAGTTATCGACTTGATACAGCAAACTCATCACCATATATGGATTTATCTAGGAATCTGGTTTGATTATTGGAATAGTTCAATAATTTTAGTATGGACAATGCCTACCAAAACAGGGATATGGTAGGCTTGATATTTGAGTTATGAGAATTATCTAACCGCCTTCGCGTAGCGTCTCGCAGAGAAGACGCCAAGAGCGCCAAGAGAAGATTTTTAGGAATTATTGAGGACGGATATATTGGTGTATCTCAGGCTTGTGTATGATGAAAACTAAATTTTTAACCGATATTCTGCTTTAATGTTTTGTACTTCTTGTCTCAGTCCCTCAGCATGAAATAAGCCAACATAACCACTAAATTTGCAATTACCATTGCGATCATATACATAAACATGAGGAATTTGAGCTATATTATCGCGTAGATTTAATTTTCCACTACTATCTGAAAATTGAAAGCTTTCTCGAAGCTTATCAAGTTCGCCAAGGTAATGATGCCAAGACTGATCTATTTTATAATCATTAGTCTGTGGGGAATCTTTAGTATCCATAAAATTAATTGTCATTCCCGGAATTTTCTTTAATCTTTCAATAACGAGATTTAATATTTTTTCCTCATTTCCTAACATAGTATCGACAATGATTTTTGCTGTTTGAGCACATTGCCAATAATTAAGATGTGCATCTGCTGCACCTGATGCTATCATTCCTAGTGATAAAGCTTGATTTATTTGTGGGTTTAGATTGCCAGCAGTATTATATAAAGCACGCATATTATTTTCCCAATCATTAGCCACTGTTGATATAAATCTATCTTTAAATAATAAATTACATGAATCATTGAAATTTAAGCTAGAGCTTATAGGATAGGCAATTAGGTCAGAAGAATGAATGATATTTGTCCATCTGATAGGTTGTTTATAAAATAAACGTGCAAAATTATTAACCTGTTCAGGAGTAACATCAAAAATCATATTGAATAAAAGAATAGGTGACCCCATCGTAGTAATACTTTTGAGGTTAACTTTTTCAAGTATTAGTGAGCGAATTTTAAATGCAGCATCGTTAGAAGAAAATTTATCAGAAAACAAAAGATCCCATAAAATTACCGTACCCATAGAATGAGCAATAATGTGAATCTCTGGTTCTTCGGGGTGAGCCAGAATAAAATCTTCTAAATGTCCAAAAATAGACTCGCGGATTTTCGCGCCACGTTCCGCGTTTAGGTATGTGAAAGCATCTCCGACAAAATCGGAGAGAAATTCTCGCCTGATTTCTTGCCCACGAAATATATCTTGAAGATTAACATTAGGGTTTTGTTGCTTCTGGTTTTGTAAATCTCTATCTATACAATTCCAGATTTTATCCTTTTTATTGAGAACATCGGCATAAAAACCAGAATGGAAATATGGTAGCTCTTGACTGCGCTGTAATAATTCATCTTTAATCAGATGTTTTAAAGGCTGGGCAAATTTTACTTTTGATTCAGCAACGCCATGAATAAAAAATACTAGCATTTGGCATGATGATAAATAACAGCGCTTCCAATTTAATTTATGCGTTTATAAATCGCCAATGTGGAAACAACTTAAATCAAGTAGTACCCAAACCCGAAGTTATAAAACTTGATAGTCAAAAAGTTATTACAGTCAATTTGATGAACTTTTGAAAATGCAAATGATAAAATGCAATGCTAATAAGCAAAAATTGATGAGTAACTTACTTGTACTATCCCACACTTATAAGACCCATTTTTTAACCCCCTTCTGCCTCCGCCTTATTCCTAAAATAAACATATATGAATAACACTGCCGCAATTTTTTATAAAAAAGATGGTTACGATACCTCTGGAACCAGACTGTTAGGGCGTCAAGCTGCGGGGGAAGGTTTCCTCAAGGCTTTAGTGCAACATGGAACAGCCGATTCACTTTATTGTTATACCTCTAGCCAAGGGGAATTCATGGAATTTTGCGATCGCATTAAACCCTGGATGAACCGTCGGCGTCAAGTTACCTGGCTACCCAGCAACAATCATCAAGTACTCGCACAAGCTGGAACTATCTATCACCCAGATCCTATCCTCTCTTCTCTGGCTTGGGCGCGAAGATTTGATAATCAACGGGGTTATAGTATCTGCGGTGTCACCCATACAATTGCAAGTATGGGCGTCATGGATGGGATTGGTGATGCACTCATCGCCCCGGTTCAACCTTGGGATGCGATTATTTGCACATCTATGGCAGTGAAAAATGCTGTCGATCGTCTTTTTGATACATGGGCTGAATATTTAGCCCAACGCTTTGGTGCTAAACCGCAGATTAATTTCCAACTACCAGTGATTCCTTTAGGTGTTGATTGCGATACGTTTGACCAAGGTGAAAATACAGAGAATATCAGGCGCAGTTTACGTCAAGCCCTTGGTATTCCTCAAGATGAAATTGTAGTGCTATTTGTTGGGCGATTGTGCTTTTACGCCAAAGCCCATCCTGTACCGATGTATTTAGCATTAGAAAAAGCCGCCCAAGCCACCAATACTAAAATTAATTTTGTCTTGGCTGGTTGGTTTGAAGATGAGAAAGAGAAAGTTGGTATTATCCAAAGTGCGCAAACTTTTTGTCCTTCAGTTAATTGTCTTTTTGTCGATGGGCGCAAACCAGAAATCCGGGCGGGAATTTGGGCTGCGGCTGATATTTTTATCTCTTTAGTAGATAATATTCAAGAAACATTTGGACTCACACCAATTGAAGCGATGGCTGCGGGTTTACCTGTAATTGTCTCCGATTGGGATGGTTATCAAGAATCTGTACGCCATGAAGTTGATGGTTTGAGAATTCCTACATTCATTCCTCAACCAGGGTTAAGTTTAGATTTAGCCGCAGATTATCACAATAATAATTTAAATTACAGCACCTACATAGCTCATTCATCAATGGTAGTGGCAGTTGATATAGATGCAGCCGCTAACGCAGTTATACAATTAATTACTCAGCCAGAAATGAGAAAGTGTCTGGGTGAGAATGGGAGAAAACGCGCTAGAGAAACCTACGATTGGTCAGTGGTTATCGCCGCTTATGAAAATTTATGGCAAGAATTAGCAGAAATTCGCGCCACTGCACCAATGTCTGTACCATTACAACCAAGTAGCCCACCCATACCTTTATGCGACGATCCCTTTAGATTATTTGCTCATTACACCAGTAACACAGCCAACCCAGATTTAATATTAGGATTGGGGGCGATGGGGACACCAGAAAATTTACAACAAATTCGGCAAAATTGGATTACTAATTTTGGTGCAGACAGAAGAAACACCAATTCAACTATAGATGCAATCTTAAATGCGATCGCCCAAAATGGCACAGTCTCAATTGACACCATCCTCAATTCCCATCGCGATGTTCCAGTTGAGCAATTAACCCGCACATTGTTGTATTTACTTAAGTTTGATGTGCTGCGTATTAATTCGTAGTCACTCCCTTGTCTGTTTTGTACCCAGATCAAATAGGATTGCTATATGCAGGCGATCGCTAATTTGCTGTCCTCAATATAAATTTAAAATTTTAATCAATTCGTATAATGAATTATAAATGGTTACGCTCTGGCTGTTGGTAATTTTCCAGGACAATTGTTGTGAATTTGATATTACTTCTAGGGAAATTGGTAAGTCATGGTTATTTTGAACAACTTCAAATCCTGCACGTTTTAAAGCACGTATTGTCCACAGCGAAGCGATACCCTCACCGATGAAATTAATATTTCCTTTGTGGGGTGTATGTAAATGAAACTCTCCAGAAAATATATCAAACTCCACACCTTCACTGCGAAAAGTATCAGCAAATACGCCATTTAACACCAAATCCTCTGGTGCGCCAACCTGTAAAATTCCCTCAGATGTTAATAACCAAATTTGATCAGCCAGCCGCAAAGCTAAATCTAAATCATGGGTAGAAAGTAAAATTGCTTGCTGATTTTCTCGTGCTAACTGACGTAGCAATTGCATAATTTCCACCCGGCGTGGTAAATCTAAAAATGCCGTCGGTTCATCCAATAACATTACCATCGGCGACTGCGCCAAAGCACGCGCAATCATAATTTTTTGACGTTCACCATCACTTAGTTCGCTAACTTGACGCCCAGCTAAATGTAACGCACCTACAGATTTGATCGCCCAATGTATAATTGCTTCATCTTCAGGCGTTAATTTTCCCCACCAGTCAGTATAAGGATGTCGTCCCAAACTCACCAGAGTATAAGCCGATAACATACCCACATCTACCCTTTCCGTCAGCACCAAACTCAACCGCTTGGCTAAATCCTGCGGTGCTAACTTATAGATATCATCACCCAAAAGCCGCACCTCACCCCCTAGAGGTGGTTGCATTCCCGCAAGCGATCGCAGTAAGGTAGACTTACCCGCACCATTCGGCCCCAATAAACACACCAATTCCCCAGCTTCCAGACAAACAGAAATATCCCTCGCCACACACCGCAGATTTTTGCGGGATGTTTGATAACCGATATTTAGATGATGAGTAGTTAAAATCGCATTATTCATGATGGAAAGGATTTTTGGGAATTACGCCGCAGAATTACCCAAGTGACAACAGGAGTTCCAATCAAAGCCGTAATTGCATTCAACGGTAAAACCATCTGACTCACCGCCATTTGGGAAAATAAATCAGCCACCAAAGCCAATATTCCCCCCATAATCATCACCCCAGGGATTAAAATTCGATGATCGGAACTCATAAATAGACTGCGACACAAATGAGGAATAGCCACACCCAAAAATGCGATCGGCCCGCAAAAAGCCGTAATTCCACCAGCTAAAATAGAAGCACTACTAATAATAGAAAACCTAGCTTTCTTCACCGTCAAACCTAAACTCCGCGCGTAAGCTTCCCCCAATAACAGCGCATTCAAAGATTTCGATTGCAACACCGCCACCAATAAACTTAAAACTATCACCGGAATCAACACAATTAACTGTTTCCAAGTCACTCCAGCGAAGCTACCAAAAGTCCACATAATATAACTTTGAATCCGTTCTTTAGAGCTAAATTGCAATAAAATACTCACAATTGCACTCGTAGCGTAACCAAACAATAAACCCAAAATTAGCAGCGTCATCGTCTCTTGTACTCGACGCGCCACCACTAACATTAAACCCAAAACCGAAGCCGCACCAAGACTAGCAGCTATCACCAACCCAAAATCAGTAATAATTCCCAAATCATTTAATAAAGTTGGTGTCGCCACACTTGCAGTTAATACCACCAAAGCCACACCCAAACTTGCACCAGAACTAATTCCTAACACAAAAGGCCCCGCCAAGGGATTTTTAAACAGAGTTTGCATTTGCAAACCACTCACACCCAAAGCCGCACCCGCTAAAGTTGCAGTCAAAGCTTTCGGAAGTCTAAATTTGAGAATAATATTCGCCCAAGTCGCTTTTTCGGGTTCTTGTCCTAGTAAAATATTGATAACTTCCTGAATCGGAATAGAGACAGAACCTAAAGCTAAATCTAGTAAAAATGCCACAATCAAACCGATAATTAACAGTAAAAATAATAAAGTTCTAATAGAAGTAGATTTAAAGAGTATTAATAAGTTAGACGGCAGATATTTAAGTAACATTATTTGCTAAATTTACGATAATAAAACAATTGATGATTCGGTAATATTTCTGGATGCAGGATTTTAATTAAATCTGCAAGCACAATATCAGGGTTACTAATTCCCCCTTCCCAGTAATCATTACCACCATTCGCATTTAAACGCCCATTGTTATTATAAAGATTGCCCGTTTTCACAGCTTGAAAATCAGCATAGCGGTTATCTTCTGCGATTAAATCCTTGACACTTCGCCAAGCTTGGCTAAAATTCAACCAATAATCAGCATTAGCAGCACGTTCTAAAACCACTTCAAAAGAAAGTGGTAAACTACCATTAGATTTATCATCACTCCAAAGATAATTTCCTCCAGCATCAGCCAGATATTTAGCAACATAACTATTACCAGACGGCATAAACCAAGTACCTTTAAAGTTAAAACCAACAAATACACTCGGACGGTTTTTCACAGATTGAGCTTTTGCGGCTATTTGTGTATATCTACTCGCAATTTCATTAAATATCTTTTCGGCTTTGGCTTCTTGATTAAAAAACAAAGCCGTAAATTTTAACCATTCACTTCTCCCCAGTGGCGTATCTTCCATATACTCAGCATTTATCCCCACCTTCAAACCCGCTTCTGTGAGTTTGCTATAACTATCAGTTTGGGAATTACCTGTACCAAAGGTTGTTACTAAGTCTGGATTTAATGCTAATAATTTTTCGATATCTACATTGGAATTATTGCCGACTTGGGTAATCTTGCCGGCTTTAATTTTCTCAACTACTTCAGATGTATTGATTTGGTTAATATTACTCACTCCAATTAATTTATCAACTACACCTAATTTCGCTAAGTGGGGTAAATGTGTAGTTGATAGAGAGACTATGAAGTTAATAGGAACTGTAATTACCTGTGCTTGCTTAAATCCTTGGGGTGTGGGAGTTCCGCATTGGACTAAAACATATTGAAACTGAGTTTTGGCATTTTGCCAAGGGTTTTTGATGGTGACTACTTTGTAATGTTTGTGATACTCTACCGCCAAACCTCTGGCGTGGGTGATTTTAATTTTATTGGGAAAGTAATCTTGATTGGGGTTATAGTTGGGGGTGCAAGTGTTAGTTGATGTGTGAATTGTGGTGTGATTACAGGCGATGATGAGGGTGGCTATGAGGAATAATTGACAGAGGAAGATGATTGGTTTTTGGTGGGGGAGTTTTATCATTTTTATCTCACGCAGAGACGCAGCGAAAAGTCGGAGCGGAGGTTTCCTCCGATCTGAACTTTTCAAGACAGAGACGCAGAGATTTAGAGGGTTTGGGGTGGGTAGAGGTTTTCGGTGATTTTGTTACCTTTAATGAAGTGTTCGTTGACTATATTTTCGGCAACATTCGGGTTAACGCGAGTGTACCAAGTTCTATCATTGGAATAAAAAACAACTGGGCCGAGTTGACAGACTTCTAAACAGCCAGATGTTCTGACTTCGATGTCTAAACCTGCATTTTCTACTGCTGATTTTAAAGCATCAAATGTAGGTTGCCATTTGCGGGAAGGAAGACAGCGTGTAGAGGTACAAACGGAAATATAGGAATGTTTGAGAGGATTTTTAGTAAAGGGTATGGGTTTTTTACCTAATACATAAATATCTCGCAAATCTTGATAAAGAGCTAACTTATCTAGATTTGGTTTACCCTCCGGTAATAAATTTTCTCCATCTACCAAAGGATTAGGTAATAAAATCGTCATCAATTGTTCATTCGCACCATTCCAAAACTGAATCCCCCAACTCCTGGGATTTCCTTCTGTATTAAACCGCCGATAAAAAGCCGCACGAGAAACTAAACGTTGCTTCCTCACTTCCACAGGAGTTTTACACAAAGGGCCGCCAAAATTAGTATCAATACATAAATGTAAATGCCAACCCTCCGCAGCCACTGTCAAATATCCATCATAGAGAATACAAAGCTTTGGTGGTGCATTAAATTCCAACTCCAAAACACTACCTTGAACAATATGAGCAATCCCCACCTGCTGCCAATTTTGTTCAAACAAAGTATAGACTAACGATGCTAAAACATCACTTCCACAATCAAAATATTCATACTCAACAAACCCCCCCGTAGCTAAATCTTCCCGCACAACCTCATTAACTGGTGTCACCCAACAATTAAACTCAGCCATTCTTAATTCTCCTTTGCGCCTTTGCGCCTTTGCGTGAGCTAATTCTTTTTAAAACCGAGAACTCAAACCAACCTGAAAAACCCTCCCCCCATCAGGATAACCAGGAAACAACTGATAACGCTGATCCAACAGATTATCCAAACTCCCAGTTAAAATTAAACTATCACTAATAGGTACACGCATCTTTAAATCAAAAGTAGTATACCCCGAAAGAAACTCCGTATTAATATTATTAGTTGGATACCCATTTAAAGAGTTCATCAACACCCCCAAATACCAACCTTGAGGATTTTCATAAGACACACCTAAATTTAATTTATCCGCACCTGCAAACCTTAATTCCTTATCAACCTCCACCGGATTAGCACTTGCTAAAATACGCGGATCATTCGCCGTATAATTAACAAAAGCATAGACATTTCTAGCCAATTGTAAATTTAACGAAGCTTCAATTCCCGTAGTTTGTACTAACCCGATATTTTCCCAAGTCCCTGTATTTCCATTTACAGGGGGCGTGAGTCTTGTAAAGGCAATTGTATCAGAAACACGGTTACTAAAAAATGTCAACCTCAACAAGCCAATATTACCTAATTTTTGGTCAATTCCTACATCAAAACTATCGCCTTTTTCTGGTTTAAGATCAGGATTACCAATATTAGTCGGATTATTATTGAATAAATTAGCTATGGTCGGCGCACGGAAGTTTCTGATATAGTTAGCTCTGAGTGTAGTTGTATCTGAAACTGCAAATTTTGCTCCTATAGACGGTGATGTAAACGAACCATTGACCAAACTACTAAAATCTTGCCGCACTCCCAAATTCATACTAAAACTAGGAGAAAAGTTAATTTCATATCTCCCAAAAATTGCCCCTTGACCTATAGCATCATCATAATTTTCTCTGGTAATATTTGTTCCATAATTAAATGTGGTGTTGCGTACATTTGTATTCCGATAATCAAAGCCATAAACTAAGGTCTGATTCTTCGCAACATTCCAATTATGTGTAACTTGAATACCATAGGAATTCTGTTTCGTATCAAAGCGGTTTTGGGATGTAATTGCGCCACTGCGATTATCAAAACGAGTGTTGAGAAAATCAGCGTAAACTCTCGCTGTTAAAAGTGAATCATCGCCGCTACCTAATTTGGAGTTCCAGGTTAAATCAGTGAGAACTTGGTCTGTGTATTTCCGATTATTCTCGGTGAGAGAGTTAAAAAATCCCTGTCCAAATTGCGGGAAAGGAATCGGTACACCTCCCGGTACTCCCTGTTCTTTCCCTAAATATAGGGTGGAGAGAGTTAAAGTATTGCGTTTACCTAAATTTGCCTCTAATTTGACATTAAAGTTATTAAAGATTGCGTCATTATTCGTTCTTGTTCCCTCAAAGTTAGCTTCAGGAATACGAAAGCGATAATTATTTTGTGCTTGAGTCCGGTTGTAACCAACTACCCAAGAAATATCACCAGACTTACCACTATTTTGTATGCTTTGTTGGTTGAGTCCATAGGAACCAAGATTAACTTTGGTTTCGGTAGTAATTTGCTCTGTAGGACGACGGGTAACAATATTAATTACCCCACCTATTGCGTCTGAACCATAAAGTGTTGAACCACCTCCGGGTAATACTTCAACTCTTTCAATATTATTAGTGGTAAATTCTGACAAATCGAAACCACCACCACCTAAATTATTAATTGGTCTGCCATCCAATAATATTAATACTTGACCAGTATTAGAACCGCGAATAAATTGACCACTTAAAGCGTTTACTTCTGTCCCAACTGTACCGTCACCTAAAATACCAGGAAGAAATCGCAGTGCTTCTCTGACAGTTCTTGCACCTTGCGCTTCCATTTCTTCGCCGGTAATAACATACACCGGACGAGTGGAATCTTTGACTGTCCCTTCCCGACGAAAAGGGGAAAACACAGGTTCATTGAGGAGTTTGTCAATAACTGTGAGTTCAATATCTGGTTCTTTTTCTTCTGCTTGTGCAATTTCTGTAGCGATGATGCGGGAATTTTCCCACAGCATCCCCACGGCGATAGTCACGCTAGAGACGATAAGTTGAGTTCCCCATCTGGCAATAAGTTGATTACGCATTGGTAATTTCAGCCACCTGTATAACTAAAAAATTTTGTTGTCACTAAAGATTTGAGGTTTTTTATACAAACCCTCAGCCAGGAGGAAAATGATAATGATTATTATTATCACGCTTGTAGTGCAATTTGCAAGCTCTCAGTTTGTAGTAAGCACTTTAGTGCTGAGAGTTTTGAGGATTAAGGTAGAGGCGGGGTGAACGCGCCCCTAATACTGGTGTTGGATTAACAACAATTACGATGGAATTTTGCCCATTTACTGAGGGGTGGTATTTTGGCTAAGATGCCTCTTTTTAAAGCTTCTGGACGTTCTGACCAAGGTAGTAAACCATCTGGTTTAGTGTAGTATAGAGTGGCACATTGGAGGATGGCAGAGGCACTATCATCAACTACTAAGTTGCCAAAAAGATAGGTGAGTTTCGCTTCTGCTTGGAAGGCGATCGCACAAGCATGACTACAAGCACTCATACATTCAACGCCTTGAATGGAGAATTGATTTTGCAATTCCCAGTTTTGTGCAAGTTGTTGCAGTTGTTGTAATAGCTGCTGTCCGCCACTTTCACCAATTCGTTTGCCATCTTGCCACACACTAGCGCAGGTGGTGCAGACAAATAAAGTATGTTGTTTGTTGTTCATTAATTTTTAAGTCTTCTTGATTGAAGTGAAGAATGCAGATTCTCCAGGCTGGGGGAAGGTATCGGCGCAACGCTGGTGATTGCTGGGAATAATGTTAGGGACTGTCAGGTAAAAAATATTCCATTGCTATTGTTGACAGTTGACAGTTGACTGTTGACAGTTGACTGTTAATGACTTGAACTGATTCCCTAAATATGCGAACACGAAAGTTATGATACAAATGGGTTTTGAGACTTGTATCTATAACCTTGTGTGAGTATTGATATCTGTAGGGAAAAGTCTACAATCTCATAGAAATTTGCATTGCGTAGCGTAGGTCTGCAACTATGAGACAGCGATACTGTGTAATGAAGAATATATTAATAGCGTTATTCATCTGTACCTCGCAGATGGGAGTTGGCGATCGTTTCGGCGGGCATTCTGACTTTGAAGTATGAACTTCATTACAGCTGCGGGACAGTGCCGGATTCACACCGGGCTTTCCCCGTTACCTCTGATGGCTGTTCCCCATCAGAACCGATTTGCTGATGGTTAAATCATACCACAACATGCAAGTGCATCAAAACCGACAAAAGCTATACCTCTGTGGTTCAAATGCATGAAAACTGCTGTAACCAACTTCTAGTTCCAGTATTTTAGAGGGCATGGCAGTGCTATACCCCTACCATCTGTCGCATTCTTGTTTCAAATTGGTAAGTAGGGCGGTGCAATTAAACATAACTGGCGAGGGCTGTCATTTGTCATTTGTCATTTGTCATTGGTAAGGGTTTCTAGCCTATTTACGTTTCGTAATATAGTTTGGTTTTTTTCCACCGACTTACTTATCAATTGTTGATGCGATACCTGACAGGGTATTGCATTACTAATGACAATACAGTTTTCTGCACATTTAGATACAGGATATTGCGGGTATCGGTACTAAAAGTTGTATCTATGTTTGCAGAAAAGCTGAAGGACTAATTTATCTATTTTTTTTATTCTGTTAATTGTCGAAGATTTTCCTTGTCAAACAAATAAGTATTTGCAGAGCTTCAGGCTATTTCTCGACATAGAAATATTTCCCCAATGACAGAGACAAATTTATGACTACTTTTCCTAGCGATCCTTTATTTCCATATCAATGGTATCTATATAACTATGGTCAATCCGGCGGTACTCCTGGTATGGATCTCAATGTAGTTGATGTGTGGGATGACTATACAGGACGCGGTGTTGTTGTCGGTGTGTTTGAGGGGGGTGGTGTAGAATACAATCATCCTGATTTAGCGGCAAATTACAATACTTCTATTGACTATGATGGTGTTAGCAATGGTGGTAATCCTTACCCCCTACCTGGTGAAAGCTATCATGCTACTTCTGTTGCAGGTATTATTGGTGCGGTGGCTGGTAATGGTATTGGTGGTGTGGGTGTAGCCTATGGCTCGAATTTAGCTTCTTTCCGGTTTAATTACAGCAATGATAATAGTATGATTCGCGCGTTGCAGCGCTTACGCTATGTTGATGTCGCTAATAATAGTTGGGGTAACGACTCAACCTTTGGATTTAATTTTCTCAATCCTGGATATTCCCAAGTAGCTCAAGCTATTCAAGATGCGGCGCAGTTTGGGCGTAATGGCTTAGGAACTGCGATCGTTTTTGCTGGGGGAAATAGTAGACAAAATGGTTTAAATACTAATGACTCTAACTTGTCTAACTCCCGCTACGTCATTACTGTAGCTGCACTTGATTCTGATGGCTTGGCATCTTCATATAGCACTCCGGGTGCTTCTATTTTAGTTTCTGCCTTTGGCAGTGGGGTTCCTGGCAGTATTGTGACTACAGATCGCCAAGGATATGAAGGCGATGCTTTTGGAGACTATAACTACGGCTTTAATGGAACTTCTGCTGCTGCGCCTCAAGTTTCTGGGGTAGTTGCACTGATGCTAGAAGCCAATCGCAATTTAGGTTATCGAGATATACAAGAAATTCTTGCCTATTCTGCTCGTCAAAACGATCCTAATAATTACGGGGGTTACCCATACATTTGGCAATACAACGGCGCTAAAAATTGGAATGGTGGGGGTTTACATGTTAGCCACAATTATGGATTTGGCTTGGTAGATGCTCATGCTGCTGTGCGTTTGGCAGAAACTTGGCAAAAACAAAGTCGATTTAATAATGAGCAGAATCTTTCTTATAGTTCGAGTAATTTAGGCTGGGTAATTCCTGATAATAATAATACGGGAATTAGCAGTACATTTACTGTCAGTGGCGGTTTAGAAATTGATTTTGTAGAAGTAGAACTCAATGTCACTCATCCTTATCGCGGAGATTTGGTTGTTTCTCTGATTTCTCCTAGTGGAACTGAGAGTGTTTTGGTTTATCGACCAGGAAATCAAGAGGATGAAGGAGATAATATTGTATTTAAGCTCTCCAGTACGCAACATTGGGGAGAAAGTAGTGCTGGTAACTGGACACTGAGAATTAAGGATTTAGGGCCTACAGATAGTGGCATTCTTAATAGTTGGAAATTACATTTATATGGGGATGCAGATACAGTCAATGATACATATATCTACAATAATGAGTATGGCATCTATGGCGCAACTACACTGACTGATAGTTCTGGCATTGATACAATTAATGCGGCTGCGATTACTGCTAATACTTATTTAAATCTCAGTCCAGGTTCTACAAGTTCTCTTAATGGGACTAATTTAATTATTAGTTCCGGGACTATTATCGAAAATGCCTTTACTGGAGATGGTAATGACTGGATTATCGGTAATAATGCTGCTAATGTTATATCTTCTGGTAGGGGTGATGATATTCTTGATGGGGGCGCGGGTAATGATACTCTCAAGGGTGGTAGAGGTAACGATTCTTATCTAGTGAATAGCTCTGGAGATGTGGTGATAGAAAACCCTAATGAGGGTAGAGATTTAGTACAGTCATCTGTTACTTATACCTTGGCTGCTAATGTAGAAGATTTAACTCTCATCGGTACAGCAGCTATCAATGGCACAGGGAACAGTCTGAATAATCTTATTACTGGTAACAGTAGCAATAATAACCTCAATGGTGGGGTAGGCAACGATACTATTTATGGTGGCGCGGGGAATGATACCCTCAATGGTGGTAGTGGCACTAACACGCTTTATGGTGGTACTGGCAACGATCGCTATATTTTTAGTAGCGATGATTACATCACCATTTATGAATATGTTGGTGAAGGTGTAGATACAGTTGAATCTGCTTATAGTTTTAATTTAGGGCCAGCAGAGCTAGAAAACCTGGTTTTGACGGGTAGCGCAGCAATTAACGGCACGGGTAACAATCTGAATAACAATATTACAGGTAACAGTGCTAATAATACACTCACTGGTGGTGCTGGTAATGATATTCTCGTGGGTGCTGCGGGTAACGATACTCTGACAGGTGGCACGGGTGGCGATCGCTTTACTTTCAATTCTTCTAGCCCAGGTCTTGATAGAATTACTGATTTTAGCGTAGTTGATGATACGATAATTGTGTCGGCGGCTGGGTTTGGTGGCGGGTTAGTTGCTGGTGCGGCGATCGCGGCTAGTCAATTTGCGATCGGTTCTGCAGCGACGACAAGCAGTCACAGATTTATCTACGATCGCAATAATGGTGGTTTGTTCTTCGATCGAGATGGTACAGGAGCGATCGCTAAAATTCAATTTGCTACCCTCAATACTGGGTTGTCTTTAACTAATGCAGATATTTTCGTGACGGCTTAATGCTGGCTAAAGATTGCAGATGACAAAAGCGTGAATTACTGAAGATGTTGTGGGCGCAACCAAGATGATGGTTGTGCCTTTACTTATATACAGCATATTTCAGGTAAATGAGGTACGCGCTTCGGGGCATGGCAGTGCCAATGCCCCTACAATCAACGATTATCTGTACCTCATACCAATTTAAAAAGACAATGCGACAGATACACAAGCCTAAACCCTTATCCTGTCCGGATTCTTAATTTTGAATTTTGAATTTTGAATTTTGAATTGGTATCACCAACTTGCAATTCGCTATCCTTGATATCGTTTGCGGTACAGGTTTGCACTTTTGTGCATAGGTTAAATATCGCTCTTTGATTAAAATATGCAGATACAGCAAAATGCGGCGTTGCTGAGGTACAGATAATTTGCTGAAATAGGCTGTAACTCACGGATTTTACGTCAATTATAGAAACCTATGCCCAAAATATGCTATTTGTAAATGTGAGAGAATCTGAAATTTATGGACAGTTACCAGTGAATACACAGCTGGGTATTCTTGTTG
This sequence comes from Calothrix sp. FACHB-168, assembly GCF_963889195.1. Lineage (NCBI taxonomy): Bacteria > Bacillati > Cyanobacteriota > Cyanophyceae > Nostocales > Calotrichaceae > Calothrix > Calothrix sp. FACHB-168. The sequence continues at coordinate 38,020 of NZ_CAWPNJ010000002.1, read as the reverse complement.
TTGATGACCATCAATTAATTTTGACGGGTACACTGGATGTATTAAAAAGAGAGTATCCCGAAGCTAAGATTATGAAAGCGCAGACGGGAATTGAGACGCTTTCACAATTGAAATCTCATCAGCCCTTTGCGTTGATTATGATGGATTTATCGATTCCTTATCAGCCAGGGGAAACAGCAGAAATTGATACGGGAATTAAGCTGTTGCAAACTTTGCTCAAAGAATATCCAGAGCAAAATTTCATGGTGCAAACTAGTTATGTTAAAGCCTTAATCCGCATCAAACATGAAATAGATAATCATCAAGGTGGATTTGCGATCGCAGATAAGGGATTACCAGAAGCAGAAATGCTGATGCGAGTTAATTTAGCACTCCAAGGGGCGACGCACACTAAAGAAATTAAAACCGCAATTGAACTCAAACCCGAATGGTTGGAGGTGTTGCGCTTGGCTTTTGAAGAGAGTTTGATTGATAAAGCTATCTCTGAGAAAATGCATAAGTCAGAAAGAGCCGTGAGAACTTACTGGACAAAGATTCAGGATGTTTTGGGGGTATATCCTGAAGATTGCAAGCAAAGCGGCAAGAATATGCGCATTCTTACCGAAATTCGTGCCCGTGAAGCAGGTCTAATTGATTAATCAAAAGACGATTCAAGGGCAAGTAAAATGAAAAGGAGAATCTGGAATCGCATTCGCCAAGAATTTGGTTTGTGGTCGTTAGCTGCACCTCCAGGGATTATTGTATTAATAGTGATGATATTCATCCGCCTAGTTGGGGGAATGCAATCTTGGGAATGGATGCTTCTCGATACAATGTTGCGTTTGCGTCCCCAAGAACAGCCTGATGAACGTATAGTTATTGTGGGGATTGATGAAAAAGATATTGCATGGGTAAAACAATATCCGGTTCCTGATGTCAAAATTGCAGAGTTACTCAGCAAGCTGGAAACTTATCAACCCCTCGCTATTGGCTTAGATATCTTTAAAAATGTACCTGTAGAACCTGGCGCTCAACAATTAGCTCAGATATTACGCACAAATTCGCAAATTATTGGCATTGAAAAAATTTTACCACCGGGAGAAACTGCACCACCTCCAAGTCTGCCACAAGAACGGGTGGGATTTGTCGATTTACCTCACGATCAAGATGGTAAAAATCGCCGCTATTTGTTGTATACAGCCAATCCTAAAAATATTCATGAAGATAAATATTCTTTGGCTTTGCAGTTAGTTATTAAGTATTTAGATGCCAAAAAAATTAAATATCAAGAGGGAAATCATGACCCCAATACTATCATGATTCGGGATGTAGAATTACCGCGAATTCACCAGAATTTTGGTAGCTATGTTGGGGTTGATGATGGGGGATTGTATATTGTAATGAATTTTCGCAATAATCCTCAGCCTTTTACTGTAGTGTCGCTGCGTGATGTGATTTCTGGGAAGGTTGATGGCGAATTATTGCGCGATCGCATTATCTTAGTAGGCAACCGCAATCTTAGCGCAGGTGATATATTTTATACATCAGCTTTGCCAAAAGTCAAATTGAGCGGTCAAATTTATGGCATTGACTACCACGCCCATGTAATTAGTCAAATTTTGAGTACTGTAATTGATCGTCGCCCAATGTTACATACTTGGGATGATGCGGGGGAGTATACATGGATATTTATTTGGGGTTTTCTGCCCCTAGTTATCGGCAGAATTACGCAATCCGCATGGAAAAATCTGCTCAGTGTCGGGTTAGCAATATTTTGTCTGTTGAGCTTTGGCTATCTGATGTTATCGGTGTGGGGGATATGGATTCCCATTGTCCCGAATTTGCTGATATTAGTGATAAATGGGCTAGGATTGAGTGCTTTTGCGTTTTACCAACACGATCAATTCTTGCGATCGCAAATTAGCGAACGTCAAAATACTATCCAGCATACTTTTACCGTAATTCATAACGGCCCTTTGCAAACCCTCGCCTATGGTTTAAAGCATATACGAGCGCGGGATATTCCCTACGAACAATTAATTGCGCAATTTGAAAAGCTGGATAAAGAAATTCGCGAATTGGGTGAATTTCTCAAACTGGAAGCTTTAACAAAAGAAGAAATTTTACGTTTAGGTAGCGGTGTGATTTTGGAATTAAACCGCCCATTACATGATTTATTATATGAAGTATATTCTAGCACCCTAGAGCGCAATGATTTTGAATATTTTCAAACTTTAAAAGTAAAAGTCCGCAATTTTGACCCAATTGATGATAAGTATTTAAGTAGAGAAGATAAACGAGGAATATGTTTATTCCTAGAAGAGGCTTTATGTAATGTGGGTAAACATGCCCAAGGAGTAAAGCGGGTACAAGCATCGGGTATTTATAGCGAAAATACATATAAATTATCGGTGAAAGATAACGGTTGTGGAATTCAATCGAAGAGAGAAAGTAAAGGGACAAAAAATTTTAAAATTCTGGCAAAACAATTAGGGGGAGAATTTCACCGCGAGTCAATTTCCCCTCGCGGTACTCTCTGCGAATTGAGTTGGAAACTGAGCCAGAATAATTCGTAATTACATCCTATATTAAAGGTATTAGTGATTAATTTTTCAGTAATTGTAAGATTATTATTAATAATGTTTGAATATCAAGTTGAGGCTGGTAAGATTTTTACAAGTTAAAGATAGCTATAAAATCAAGAGCATTTACTATGAGTCATCAATATTTTGCGTTTTGGCGAAATAGCTACAGACTTACCAGCTTGGTTGTAGGCTGGATTTTTATCATGACTACATTACCAGCATTTGCTCAGTTTAAACCGCGCGATCGCAAACCAGCTAGCGGATATACTAGTGCGGGTGGTTCCCGTGGTTGTTCTAGTTCTAATAGCGGAATTCCCCTAACACAACTTGCGCCGCAAACATTTATTGGCAAAACTACAGCTACGCGCCCCATGTTAGCTTGGTATATGTCTAGCAATCAAAATGTGCGTTTTCGGCTGTTTGAAGTTGAGTCAAAAGACAACCCCAAAATCATTGGCACAGTTAAAGAAATACCCGCTACTGTAGGAATTAACAAACTCAAACTTCCCCTTGATTATCCTGAACTCACAATAGGTAAAACCTATTTATGGCAAATCGCTATTGACTGCGACAATGACACCATAATTAGCCATGCAGAATTTACCGTTGTCAATCCGCCAGAATTTACCAAAAAACAATTTACTAGCATTCCCGAAAGCGTCAATTATTATGCTGAACGCGAACTATGGTATGAAGCAATGGAAGAAGCAATCAAAGCGAATAATCATGGTAACTTAGGCACAATAGGCGCAAGTTTAGTCAAAGATTTGGCAGAGTCGGAAATGCTGACAGGTAACGAAGCAAACAAAGAAAATATTCAACAACGCATCGAAAATCTGCAAAAAATTGCGAGCGATCGCTCAAGATAAAATAGTTATACCTATTTAAACAAAGAATACAAGGGAGCATCCCAATTTTGACGCAATACCCTAGAAGGGTATTGCTATACCAACAAAGCCTGCCTTCGCAGGCTATCAAACTTTTAGCCTGCGTTCGTCGAAGACGTTCCCGAAGGGTAGGCAGGCTTCGTATTTCTAGCCCCACCCTTATAGGGTGAGGGCGTTTTTGCACATTTGGGATGCTCCCGAATACAATGCCTGTAGGGGCATGGCATTGCCATGCCCTCCATAATATATTTATTGTGAAAGTGATAGATTCGCGCTTAGGAGGGTTTAGCAGTACTAAACCCCTACATTGGGTGTTTTAGATATAACAAGGCAACTTTAAAGCCAATTACCGATCGCAATTGTAGCAGCCCAATAAGCCGGATGCTCATATAGGGGATTTAAACCCTGTTTTTTTGCATCAATCATTCTGATTTGGGCTGTTTGTAATGCTTGGGCAATAGTCATACCAGCATTGCGGTAGTTGGTGTAAAATGCTTTCACTAGTTCTGATGTGGATTGATCGTTGACATTCCATAAAGAAGCGATCGCACTTTTTACCCCTACTTGTAAGGCTACTCCTGCTAATCCTAGTGTAGCTCGGTCGTCGCCAACTGCGGTTTGACAGGCGGTTAATGCCAAAAGTTCGACGCTATCGGGTTTACTGTTGAGGTTGCGCAGAGCAGTTTCTAATTGACTAATGGTCAGTTTTTTGTTGTTACCTGTGACTATAAAGGTATCTTCGGGAATGATACCAAATTGCGCGTGACTGGCGATGTGAACAATTGGATATGTGCTTTTTTTGAGTGTTTGTTGAAACTTTTCCGGGACAAAATTTTCATTAACTAAAGGTTGGCTTTGCGGAAAGATATTTTGTATGGTGCTGATTTCATCGTTTACAGCAGTTAGTTTCGCAAAGGTTTTACCTTCTATTGTTGCTGTTTCGGTGACACCCAAAATTAATGCTTTTTGGAGACTGCGATCGCGTAACTTGGGCGTTGTTAGTCGTAAACTGGGAGTTGTAGCTACTGCATAGGTTTGGACTAAATATTGTTTGTTTTCTCTGTCATAAAGTGCAGCCATTGGTACGCTGCGCAAAAATCCATCCTGAATAAATACCAAAGTTGTCACTTTATTTAGTTTCAAATCCGCCGCAAAGGGGTGAATTATCCAATCATAAAGCTGTGCGGCAATTGTTGGATCGTAATTAATATCTTCTTTTCTTAATAGTCCTTGACGAAACTCAGCAATTTTTTGTTGTAGAGTAGCACTGCTAACTATTTTATCCGTACCTGGTTGATTGGGGTCTTGAATCCAGTTAAATTTGGTTGGACGATCGGGTAATTGTAATAATATGCCGGTTTTATCTTCTAAAATTATCGAACTTAAAAATGCTGTATTTTTAAAAGCTGCACTATTTTCCTGTAACAGTTCTCCTACTTGTTGAGGATTTAACCCGCTTAAAATGCAATCATTACCAAAATAATTTTGTAATTCAGCTAATTTTAAAGCATCAACAGTTTTCACTACTGCGGATAATTCATTGGCGCGCTTTTCGTCTGCTATTGCCCCAACGCCTAGTAATTCTAGCCGCGATTGTGCTAATTTCTGATATAAAGGACGAACCACATCACGAAAATCAAATTGTACATCCCGTTCGGCTGTTAACAAATCCTCGCGGATATCTTCTAGAATATCAAATGCCCGTTGATAAGCCGCGATCGCTGCTTCTGAATTATCTAGTTTATCGAAAATTCTCCCAGCTTGCCACTCCCACAAATATAAGCTATCTTTAGCGTTTAATTTATTATCTGCGGCGATGATTGCTGCTTGAGTATATTTTAAGGCTGTCTTTAGTTTGGTTTTATCTGGTGTTTTACATTCCCAATAATGTCCTAAAGCACCGTTAGCATAGGAAATTAGGCGATTATCTTGTAAATTTTCGCTCGCTAATACAGATTTTTTCAATAAATCTACCACAATTTCATCGGCTAAAAAGCGCTGAGGACAAGCAGTAAAAAGAGTAGTTCCTTGACTATCGCGCTGTAAATAAGCGAGTTCAATTCCGCCATAAACTTTAGTACTCGAATCCGGTACAGTTTTTAAAACTTGCAAAGCTGCTGTGACATTTTGATTAAATTCATCATCTTGCAAGACTTTATTTTGATGGCTTTGGGAACCCAACTGAATTAAATTTAATAATCCCCTTATTTCCCCAATAACTTGTTGGCGATCGCGGGCATTTTTTACACTTGCTTGAAAATATTCTTTGGCTTGATGATAATCGCTAATAGATTGCTGTGCTAATTCTTTTTCTTTGCTAATAATTCCGGCTTTCTTAGCAGAATCGGCTTGTAAATCTCGCAATTGAGCGCGACTATTATAAACATTACCCAAACTATTTAAAATTAAAAAATCTTCAGGAGCAATTTTTTGTCCGGCTTGTAAATATTTAATTGCTTGCTCATAATTTCCCGTCAGACGATATGCTTCACCAAGAATCCCCAAAGCTGCTACCTGCGCAATTTTATCATTATATTTACTAGCAATTTGGCTAGCACTTTCAGGAATACAGCTAATTTCCTGATTTTTGGGTTTTTCGTAGCTTGGTAATTTCTCTATTAGATTGCCACATAACAGCGCGATCGCTTTGCGAGGCTGTCCCAAATTATTGTAAACTTGAGCAAGTTCCGATTTCATTCGCCCGACTTGCTGTATATTTTCTACTCTACCATAGTCTTGAATTGCAGCTGTGAAGGATGCGATCGCCGCCGCATTTTCTCCTATTTGTTGGTAAGCTCGCCCTAAATTTTCCTGAATTACCGCCGTAACTGCGGGATTGTTTTTATCTTCATTAATTGCTTGTTTCCAACTTTCAATTGCTTTGGTAAAATTCCCCCCATGATATGCTTTAATTCCTTGTTCAACCAATAAATTTACATTGAGAGTTTGTGCTGCAACTAGTTGTCCCCAAAGTAAACAAATAACTAAAGATAATAAAAATAATCCTTTATTTAATCGCTGTCGATGTAATTTTAGTTGCGGCTGGATGCAAAAATCAATTATCCCTGGAAATAACTGAGAAAACTTATGCAATATCTGCATATAGCACCTGACAGAGAGTATCATTTTTTAATGTTTGTTATTTAATTTACCAGAAATCAACGATAAAAACTGCAATTTACCAAATTTTGCAGAAAACTGCAATCTGAGCATCAGAAATCTGCAACTAACTATACATAAATGGTGAATGCAATTTCAATTTTTGTCGCGTAATCTGAGTATTAAAGTCAAGGTTAATAAATTACAGCCACAAAACAAGTCAATTTATCAACAATGACTGCTGCATGTTTTTTTAATTATAGCTAAATTCAAGTGAGAGGTTAACTATGTTGTCTCAATTTCTGCGCAATACCTTAATCGCTGCCACTTTTACTTTACCATTCTTCCCCGTCCCTAACCAAACTGCCCTCGCCGGAGATAGACGCGATTTCATTGTTTACAACAATAACGAATTAGAAATTACTAGATTATATGTATCTTCACAACTATCTGAATATTGGGGACGGAATATTCTAGACTCCGATATTGTCAGTGGAACCTATGAAAGCGTGACATTTAACAATAACAGCAATCAGTGCGTCTATGATATCAAAGCTATTTATAGCGATGGTAGTTATGATGTTGGGCGGACTAATCTTTGCGATACATATACAGTAACTTTCTATGGTCACAGAGGCGATCATAAATAATCGTATCGCCAACTTAAAACTTGATGATTTGCATCTTTATGCAATCATCAAGTAAACTTTCATAATATTATTAAATTTTTATCAAATCGACTCTCATAACATAATACAATTTTTACTGTCTAGCAAAAATTAAAGAGAAATTTTATATCTCTTCTGTAAAAGAATTATAGATATCATATTAACTTGTTTCTGTCAATTTTATATCCAATTTTTATAAATATAAATCAATTAATTAAATAAAATAATGGGTGTCTACTGGCGATTGCAAAAGCTTTTTTTCATCTTATTTACCTGCATCAGCATAACTCCAATTGCTGTATTTGCTCAATCTACACCACCATCTGGCGTCACAATTCCCCCTAATACACCAGAGAAAGTAGATGAAACTATTCCCCTACCATCCCCCACACCAAACCCTGCCTTACCAACACCCCAACCGAATATACCCATACTTCCATCACCACCCCAAGAAAATTTACCTAACACAACTTTTCCCAGTGACGAAAAATTTTTGGTTAAAGAAATTAGAATTATCGGCGCTACTGTATTACAAACAAAGATTAATGAATTAAAACAAGCCTTAGAAAATCAACAAATTACCTTTGCGCAATTATTGCAACTGCGATCGCAAATTACTAAACTCTATATTGATAACGGCTATATCACCAGTGGCGCATTTATTCCCAACAATCAAGATATAGCTAGCGGTATCGTGCAAATCCAAGTAGTAGAAGGGGAACTCGAAGATATTGCGATTACAGGGTTGCAAAGATTACAACCAGGATATGTGCGATCGCGAATTGCGAGATTTGCAGGTACGCCCTTAAACCAAAAAAAATTAGAACAAGCATTACAATTATTACAAATCGATCCCGTCATTGAACGAATCAATGCTGAGTTAACCGCCGGAAGTTCCCCAGCTAGCAATATTTTACAGGTGAAAATCACCGAAGCACCAGCATTTCACGCCGGGGTTAGCTTTAGCAATAACCAATCACCTAGCGTCGGTTCCGAACAAGGTAGTATTTTTATTGCCCATGATAATTTATTGGGGTTTGGCGATCAATTCAATGCTGAATATGCGCTGACGGAAGGTTTAGATACTTTCAATATTAGTTACGCCATTCCCTTTAACGCTTTAGATGGGACTTTGGGTATCCGCTACAGTAACAGTGGTAGCCGCATTATTGACAGCGAATTTCGCGATTTAGATATTCGTAGTGAAGCACAAACCCTAGCTGTGAATATCCGTCAACCCCTGATTCGCACTCCTAACAGCGAATTTGCTCTCGGTTTAGCTTTAGATTTACGCCGCAGTCAAACCTATATACTTAATGATATTCCCTTTTCCTTTACCGAAGGCCCGGAAGACGGGAGATCCAGAGTTACAGTTATCCGCTTTTCTCAAGACTGGCTACAACGTAATCCTCACAGTGTTTTAGCCGCGCGATCGCAATTTAGTTTTGGCATTGATGCATTTAATTCCACAGTTAATAATAGCGGTACAGATGGGCGTTTTTTCGCCTGGATCGGACAATTTCAATGGGTACAACGTTTATCACCCCGCATCTTAATGCTGACAAAAATTAACGCCCAACTCACCCCCGATTCCCTACTTTCCCTAGAAAAACTTAGCCTTGGAGGTGCAGATACAGTACGCGGTTATCGTCAAAATCAACTTGTCGCTGACAATGGCGTAGCAGGAGGGATAGAAGTCCGAATTCCCCTAGCAGCTAATGTAGAAACGCTACAGTTAATTCCATTTTTTGATATTGGCACAGTTTGGAACAATCGCGCTAGCAACCCCGATCCTCAAACCATTGCTAGTGTAGGATTAGGTATAAATTGGCAACCTGTTAGGGGTTTAGTATTACGTGCCGACTATGGTATACCATTGATTGAAAAGAGCGATCGCGGTACTTCTTTACAAGATAATGGCTTTAATTTTTCCCTGCGCTATCAACCGATTTCATGGTAATAGCTCAGTAACCACAGTCAATAGTCAATAGTCAAGAGTCAATAGTCAATAGTCAATAGTCAATAGTCAACAGTCAGTAGGGGCGGGTTTATTGAGAATTATCGTTGATCAGTGTGAATATTTGTGAACCCGCCCGTATAACAGTCAACAGTCAACAGTCAACAGTCAACAGTCAACAGTCAACAGTCAACAGTCAACAGTCAAGAACATTCTCGACTTAATAACAACTTACCATTATTTAAACGATAAAAACCTTGCGCTTCAATAATCGGATCGCCTTTTTTCCAAGGACGCGCTGTAGTAGCGATACTTCTTACCTCACCAGTAGTATAGTTAGAAATCAAAACCCCAGGACGATTAGCAGGTAAAGCACCAGAACCTGTAATGATAAACGAATTTTCTTGTCGCTGAGTACCGCGAGCAATACAACTTGACGCAATCAGGGCGTTAGTGTCAATTAAGTTAGGGGATAATTCCGTCAGGCTATTTTGAATCGAACTATTATCAGGGGAATTAACATCAACAGTTCCCGATAAACCAACACCAGAAGTCGCTGTAATAAATTGAGAAACATCGCTAGGTTGAGAACCAACAAATACACCTTCAGCATTAACTATCACTCGACCACCGCGAGAATTGTCTGAATTAGCACTGATGCGGCTATTTTCCACCGCAACTAAGAATTTTGTATCTATATTAATATTACCACCAATGACATTTTCACCTGTGGCATTAGTAGTAATGCTGCTACCTTGACGCAGGGTTAAATTTTGCGTGTTGAGGTTAATTGTTGCTTGTTCGCGGTTGGGGTCTTTATTGGGACTGCGTGTATTAGCATTGAGAGCAGCTTTATTATCTAAGCGGATAGTATCAGCATTAATGGTCATAATTCCTGCATTTCCCGTTCCTCTTGCATTGACCAATACTTCTGCACCATTATTTACTAGTAATTGAGGAGTGTTAATCCTCATATCTCCTGCATTACCTGTTGAGTTGGGTTCAGCAGAAGCTAACAAGCCACTAGGAAAACGACCATCAGCAGACCTACCAATCAATTCAATTTGACCTGAAGCATTAACAGTTAAATTTCCAGCTTTTCCAGTACCAAATGTACTAGTAAATATCTGTGCCCCATCTCGTATCAGTAAATTTTGGGTATCAACAATTATGTTTCCCGCATCTCCAGTGAAACCTTGGGCGGAAGCAGCTGATAAGCCACTGACCAAATTACTATCAGTAGCAGATGTACCAATAAGTTGTACACTATTAGCAGCATTGACTGTCAAATTTCCTCCTCTACCAGTACCAAAGGTTCCAGTGAATGCCCTTGCTCCATCCCGCACAAGTAAATTTTGGGTTTTAATTGTTAAACTTCCCGCATCTCCAGTTAACCCAACTTGAGCAGAAGCACCCAACCCACTGAGAATTTGACCATCTGCAGATGTACCAATTAGCTCTACCTGATTTAAGGTATTGACAGTTAAATTACCCCCTTTGCCTCTACTATTTGTGCTAGCGTCAATTTGTGCCCCATCTTTGACAAATAAATCTTGGGCATTAATTGTCAAATCGCCCGCATCCCCAGTTGAACCAGCCAGAGCAGAAGTGGATAAAACAGTGGGAACACTACCATCTGGAGATGTGCCAATTAATTCTACTTTGCCAGTAGCATTAACAGTTAAATTTCCGCCTTTACCCTGACCAGATGTAACAGCGCCTACCTGGCCACCATCGCGCATCAGTAAATTTTGGGCGTTAATCGTTAAGTTTCCAGCGTCTCCTGTGAAGCCTTGGTTGGCGGATGTATTCAAGCTGCTGTTAAAAAGATTATTCGCAGATACACCAATTACTTCTACATTACCGCTAGCATTAACTGTCAAATTACCTCCCTTACCTGCACCAGATGTTCCAGCAATAACCGTTCCTCCATCTCGCACCAGTAAATCTTGGGTAGTAATTATCAAATCTCCAGCATCAGCAGTTGAGCCTTGGTTAGCAGAAGTACCCAAAGCACTAAGAAAACGACCGTCAGCAGAAGTACCAACTAGTTGCACCTTGTTAGAGGTATTAATAATTAAATTACCTCCCTTACCTGCACCAAATGTACCAGTACTAACTTGTGCCCCATCTCTTACAAGTAAATCTGGGGTAGTAATTGTCAAATCTCCAGCATCAGCAGTTGAGCCTGTTTCAGCAGTAGCAGCCAAACCAGTAAAAAAACGACCATCAACAGATGTACCAATCACTTCCACCCTACGGTCAGCATTAACAGTTAAATTTCCTCCCTTACCTTTACCAAAAGTAGAAGTACTAACTCGCGCTCCATCACGAATGCTGACACTACCTGCGTTAATCCTCATACTCCCTGCATTTCCAGACCCAAAAGTAATACTAGATATAGTACTGAGACTATTAGGTGAGCTAGGTGAACTACCCACAACTTCTACTAAGTCTTTGGCATCTATGGTCAAATTTCCTGCTTTACCTATACCAGATGTCAAAGCTGAGACTCTTGCTCCATCACGAATACTTAAGCGACCTGTATTAATGTTAAGACTTCCAGCATCTCCAGACCCAAGAGTATCACTAGAGATAGTACTACCAGCATTGAGTGAGCGACCAATAACTTCTATTGAATCTTTGGCATTTATGGTCAAATCTCCTCCGCGACCAAGCTCAGTACTAGTGGTTATATCGCCGCCATCATTAATGCTCAATCGTTGCGTATTAATAGTTAATTGCCCACTCTGTCCAGTACCAAAAGCGCTGGTTGTTAGCCTGCTTCCTGTGATACTTGTGTCTCCAGTTAGTGGATTAATAAATGTTGTTGTGCCGCTCAAAGTAACGGAATCTGAAGCATTAACTAATAAATTTCCGCTATTACCAAGTCCTGCCGATTGCGTACCGATGTTGCCACCGTTAGTAAGTGTAAGCGATCGCGTTTCAAGCTGAATATTTCCAGCATCGCCTTGACCATCACTAGAAGATGAAATTGACGAACCCTGACTTGCAATACTACTAAGATTATCCAGCGTGATATCGCCAGTTGCATTAACTACTACATCTCCCGCAGCAACACCCGGTTGACCTTCGCCAGGTTGAAGTAATGAACCAAGAGAACTATTCCCAAAAAGGGTAATATTACGAGCATTAACCGTAATTGCACCCCCTCCAGTTGTCAAAGCCAAGGCGTTATTTTGCAGGAAAATATCTGCTTTTGGTAAGCCATCTGCAAAGGCTAACTGCATTTGATTACCGCTATTAATCAACTCAACATTTCCTGTTCCTGCAACTGCACCCAATTCCAAACGATTTCCTAACGAACCAGCAATACCACCATCAAATGTAATATTTCCACCTATTAAGTAAAAACTGCCCAGTGTGAAAATTTGACGACTACGGTTGATTATTTCACCTTGATTAATTTGATTAAATAACAACGCCGAAGGATTCACCGTCAACAATGGTACAGCTTGGGGATTGGTGGCGCTAAAATTTCCCTGATTAGCAAACTGGATTCCGTTTGCAGTCGTACCGATAAATGAACCTTGTACATCTAAACTGGCATTTTCTCCAAACACAATGCCATTAGGATTAATTAAATATAAATTTGGCTGAGAATTACCAAATGTACCCAGCCTTCCCAAAATTTCTGAAGGGTTATTACCTGTCACCCTTGTTAAGATATTTTGAATATCTGCATTAGGACTGAAGAAATATGCTTCTCGTCCCGCACTGATATTAAATTCACCAAAACTGTGAAACAGATTAATTTGGCGAATAGCACCACCTGTAATCACTTCCCTTGCTTGTCCGCCAAAGTTACTAATTACTTGCGATGCTTCAGTACCAAGGGTGTTATCGGGGACAATATTACTTTGTTGCGCCTGGGCTTTTGCTGTCAAGAGACTAATACTTAACCAGCCAATTAACCCTGCCAATCCGAACTGCAAACACTTGTGTAATCCGTAGTTTCTTGTCATCGGTGGCTGCTATTCATCTTTTCAATCTGAGTATCTAATAAAATTGCCAGTTTTAGCAATAATTCCGCTAAATATTTCAAAAAAACTGGGGAGCATCCCAATTTTGACGCAATACCCTTCTAGGGTATTGCTATACCAACAAAGCCTGCCTTCTTTTGCTAAAAGTTTGATAGCCTGCGAAGGCAGGCTTCGTATTTCTAGCCTCACCCTTATAGGGTGAGGGCGTTTTTGCACATTTGGGATGCTCCCAAAAACTGTAGGTTGGCTTGAAGCTTTGCGAAACCCAACATTTCCCTAGTTTTGTTGGATTTCTTAACAATGACAAATGACAAATGACTAATGACTAATGACAGCGATCGCAATTTTGCCAACAGCACGTTCTGTTTCACTTTCTGTATGCGCTGCTGCTAATTCTTGTAAAGGATATGTGCGGTGAATCACAACACGCATTTTCCCCGCTTCAATCAACTCTTTTAAATACAGCAACTCTTGAGTATTGGGTTTTTCTAAAATAAACTTGACCTTTTGACCCGGTAGGAAACTTGTTAAAATACTCTGCACAAAACTTTCAACGCTGGGTAGGGTGGTGATGTATACTCCATTGGGTTTGAGAACTCGTTTGCATTGAGAAGGCGATCGCTTACCCACAACATCGAAAATAATATCATAGGGTTCTGTGTCTTTGGTAAAGTCATGTTGTGTATAATCAATTACTCTATCTGCTCCCAAAGATTTTACAAAATCCAAGTTTTTTGTACTGCAAACTCCCGTCACCACAGTATCTAAAGCCTTAGCAATTTGCACGGCAAAAATGCCTACACCACCAGCAGCACCATTAATCAAAACACGTTGTCCTGACTGAATATTACCCTGGTCGCGCAACGCTTGCAAAGCTGTGAGTGCAGCTAAAGGAACTACAGCTGCTTGTTCGTAATTTAAATTCGTCGGTTTAGGAGCCACGATATTTGCTGGAACAGCCGCAAATTCTGCATAAGCGCCTCCAGGTACAGCCGTACTTCCATAAATAGCGTCTCCAGGCTGAAAACCTGTAACCGCAGAACCAACTTCTACAACTTCCCCCGCCAAATCAAACCCCAAAATCATCGGGAATTTATTACCTGTGAGGAATCGCAACATTCCCTTGCGGATTTTCCAATCAACAGGATTAATGCTACTAGCGTGAATTTTCACAAGTAATTGGTCAGCTTTAATCGTCGGTTGTTCCACATCCTCATATTGCAACACCTCAGCAGAGCCATATCGGCGGATAACAACAGCTTTCATCCCCATTCCTCCTTGCTACCCTGTTTTTCTCTCTAAATACAGTTTAATAGCTGTTGACGGTTGACCGTTGACCGTTGACCGTTGTACAGACGCGATTAATCGCGTCTCTAACAAATGACTAAATAGCAAGTAAATATACCTGTTTCGACTTCTTTAGAAAAAGAAAAATTCCGAGAGAAAAGTAAAGTTTTTGAGAATTATATGCATTAATATAGATAGGTAAACCATTCTATAAGCCTTATATGGCAAGCTTTCACAACTTTATTGCACATCATTTCTAATGAAATCTTAAAACAATATGAATTACATTTTTACCCAAAAAAAAATGATATGTTGGATACAGAATTGAATTTCGCACGTATCTGGAGTAGAACGACGTAGACTACTCCAGTTTTTCCCCCTCAAATCCCTATCACTACGAACTTTGGGTGAGGTTGGGGAAGTGTTTGAGTACAGATGATTATGTCTAAAGATAATCTAAAATTAAGCTGTAAGCCTTGTGGGTTATGGATTTTGGTTGAGTACAAAGAAATCCTGTACCCCACTCCAGAAATACTTGTACCCCAATGAGAAAACACTAGAACCCATACCCGAAAAAAATTTTTTGAATTCTGGAAATGCTTACAAAATATGACTTACAAAAATTGAGTACAAGCTTAATAAATCCAATAAATTCTATCCTAGATACCAGCCAAGCGATCGCCAAAATGGCTGCTATAAATCATATATCGCCAATCACTTAACGCTTCTAAACAAAAGCGAAAAGTGAGTGGAGGGATGAGATAGCACCATGCCTCTGTGAATAGAAGTCGCGGCTTTCAGTACGCACAAATTCTACCCACGACCCAAACGTTGACACACACCAGCCGAAAATCAAGGATTGTAAGCCTGCCCTACTCTAATATTTGATGTTATCATCAGCATCACCCCGCAACAGAGTAAGTTCCTGCGAGTAACGAGTAGAAGCCGCGACTTCAATTCCTAGGCATAAAGAGTAGCAACGGCATCTCTCACAGTGGCAGCCAGTCCACCGACCCTTGCGAAATTCAATGACACTACCGTCTACAGGACTCCTCACCTCCTCCAATCAGGAACCCACCACTACCCAAGCCAAATCAGGTGGTTGCGGATGCGACAGCAAAAGCAACGCCACCGTAGAAATGGACGAAAAGCTCAAGGAACGCATTGCCAAGCATCCCTGTTATAGCGAAGACGCACACCACCACTACGCAAGAATGCACGTTGCAGTCGCACCCGCCTGTAACATTCAATGCAACTATTGCAACCGCAAATATGACTGTGCTAACGAAAGCCGCCCTGGTGTGGTTAGCGAATTACTCACCCCAGAAGAAGCAGCCCACAAAGTATTGGTGATTGCAGGTAAGATTCCCCAAATGACAGTCTTGGGAATTGCTGGCCCTGGCGATCCGTTGGCGAATCCAGAAAAAACTTTCCGTACCTTTGAGCTAATTGCAGATAAAGCGCCAGATATTAAACTGTGCTTATCAACCAATGGTTTGATGCTGACCGAATATGTCGATCGCATTAAACAACTCAATATAGATCACGTTACTATTACCCTTAACACAATTGACCCGGAAATCGGCGCACAAATTTATTCTTGGGTTCACTACAAGCGCAAGCGTTATAAAGGTGTTGAGGGAGCGAGAATTCTGCTAGAAAAGCAGATGGAAGGATTACAAGCCCTCAAAGAAGCCGATATCTTGTGTAAAGTCAACTCGGTAATGATTCCCGGAATTAACGACCAGCACTTGGTAGAAGTAAATAAATTCATTCGTGAAAACGGCGCATTCCTGCATAACATCATGCCGTTGATTTCTGCACCAGAACACGGCACACACTTCGGTTTAACCGGTCAGCGCGGCCCCAGTACTAAAGAACTCAAAGAGGTTCAAGATCAGTGTGCTGGTAACATGAAAATGATGCGCCACTGTCGTCAATGCCGAGCCGATGCTGTAGGATTATTAGGAGAAGACCGCAGCCAAGAATTTACCAAAGATAAATTCCTAGAAATGGCTCCGGAATATAACCTAGAACAACGTCAAGAAGTTCACGAAGGTATTGAGAAATTTAAACAAGAAATAAAAGCAGCCAAAGAAAAGGCGCAAGCTGGCAAGAAATTTGCTAACAACCCCAAAATCCTCGTTGCTGTTGCAACCAAAGGTAGTGGATTAGTTAACCAACACTTCGGTCATGCCAAAGAATTCCAGGTTTACGAAGTGGATGGTAATGAAGTACGCTTTATCAGTCACCGCAAAATAGACCACTATTGCCAAGGTGGATTTGGAGAAGAAGCCACTCTAGACAATATTATTAAAGCGATCGCAGATTGCAAAGCGGTTTTAGTCTCCAAAATTGGGAACTGTCCCAAAGAAGAACTGCACAAAGCTGGCATACAGACTGTTGAAGCTTACGACGTAATTGAGAAAGTTGCTTTGGAATATTACGAGCAATATGTCGAAGGCTTAGATAAATAGGGACTAGGGGCTAGGGACTAGGGGCTAGAAACTAGAGACTAGGAAAATTATACCCAATGCCCCATGCCCAATGCCCCATGCCCAAAAGGAGCTTAGTCATGGCTTACAAAATTACTGGCCAATGTATTTCCTGTGATTTATGTCTGTCTGTATGTCCCACTGGTGCAATCAAAATAGTTGATGGTAATCGCTGGATTGACCCCGAACTTTGCACAAACTGCGTCGGTAGTATTCATACAGTACCTCAATGTCAAGCTGGTTGCCCTACTTGTGATGGTTGCGTTAAACAACCTACAGATTATTGGGAAGGTTGGTTTGCCACCTACAACCGAGTTTTAGCGAAGTTAACTAATAAAGAAGATTATTGGGAACGTTGGTTTAACTGTTATTCTCAGAAGCTTTCACTATCCAACTAATAAATATGCGTTGAGGACATCAGCTTGGGAACTTCCAAATAAAAAATATCCTATCGCTGTTATACCAATTCTATGTGAGGCTGCACATTAACGCCCTCAGGCTGGAAGCCTGGGGCTATAGTTACAAAGCCTGCCTACGCAGGCTAGATTATATGCATCTTCATATTGAATTGGTATTAGACAGATATACTTCTTCGTATTATCTCGTAGTTTTTTCAGAAATCAAATATGATTCCTATACAAAACTTATAGGTCATAAAGATACAAAAATTTATGCATTGAGGACAGTCTATCGCAAACCATCTTCAGTTCACAGAATTGATTAGCTATATGTTCTCGCGAACCAATCACCCTTTCCATAATTTCGTTAAAAGTCAGTTAGGTAACTGATCATTCAGTGAATATACAGAAGTAAAATTGATTTTTTCTCCATACAATCAATCTTGTGTGTTGGTATAGAATTGGCATAAATATCCCTAGTTAATACAAAGAGTTGGTATTGCTGATTGATAACATGATTTTTGTTTCACGCATACCGTTAAAGCAGAACCGCTTGCGGTAAATGCAAAGGCGCAAAAAATCTACTTTCAGCTTTGTCTAAAACTCTAAATGTATTCTGCAAATATGCAACGCAAAAGAGTTATTTGGGTTGCGTTTCTACCTAACCCTGTTTTATCACTGTCAGAAGATAATCATCGAACTCAAATTTTGAAACTTTGATTAAATCAAGGTTTGAGGCTTTATTTTCTCACAAGAACTAAAATTTATAGGCAAAAAGTGTAAATTTTAGCCCCGTAACTGTTTGAGCGATTTAATGATCCCAAATTGACAAAAGCGGGCTAATTATTTCGTTAAATATATTTACAAGTGTTTTCTATTTTTCGGAAAGCAATAATTTTGCCATTAATTAACTAGTAAAAATCTCTAAATAACTACACTTCAATGATTTATTCATCTCAACAAAAATCTGCTAATCTCAACAATAATACCTTAGTATTTATTGATACTAAAGTTGCATCTTTCCACAGTTTGATTCGTGGTATTAAATCAGGTGTAAAACCCTTTATTATACATCAACAAGAAGATGGAATAAAGCAAATTACTGAAGTTATATCTCGATACAACAATGTAGACAGTATTCATATAGTTTCTCACGGTGACCCTGGAACCCTTTATTTAGGCAATAATAAATTAAGTATTAATACCCTTAAAAATTATGCTGGGGAACTGCAAACCTGGTTTAATTTCGTATCTGATGGCATAACCCCTGCACTTGTTCTCTACGGTTGTAATGTAGCCGCAGGAGATGCAGGAAGTGAGTTTCTAGAAAAGTTGCACCAACTAACTCAAGCTACCGTCTATGCTTCTAAAACTCTTGTAGGTAATTCTCATAGAGGTGGCAGTTGGAACTTAGATGCTTCTACTGGTAAAGTCCAAGACTCGTTATCTTTAGCATTTCAACCCCAGGTGTTAGAAACTTATAGCGGTGTTTTGGCAACTGGAACTGATGGGAATTACACATTTTATGATTCCCAGGAAGGTAATAAAGGTACAGTTGCTTTCACTGATATCACTGGTTCTAGTACTAACATTGGCAAAGCCGAATCAGATTGGCAAGAAAAAGATATTTCTCTGGGCTTTCAATTCACATTCTATGACCAAATTTTTGACAAAATTACTGTCTTAGACAATGGGTACATAACATTTGTTTCCACAAATACTGTCAATAGTCAAAATGGAAATATTCCTAATAATAAACAAACTTATAGTATTTTCCCATATTGGGATAATTTTGAGGCAACAGAAGTTTTTTATAAACAAGAGAATAACCGCTTCATAGTCCAATGGAATAACGTTAAACATTCCGATAACGATGAAAATGCTACTTTTCAAGTTATACTTTATAAAAACAGCAACAACATCGAATTCGTTTATAAAGATGTAGACTTCGGCAATGATGAACTAAACAATGGCGCATCAGCTACCATTGGAATTAACAAAAACGATCAAGTCGCCCTTAAGTATTTATTTGAAGGTGAAGTAAGTCCTGGTAATCCCAGAACTTTAGCTGGTGTGACATCCATTCGATTTGTAACTGAACCTAAGTTAGTTAACAGCAAAATTACGTTGAAGGAAAACGACTCCACACTTCCTGAAACGGAAAAAATCATCACACTCACCCAAGATAACTTTCTGGCTCAAGATGTTGATAATACTAGCACGCCAGCTAACATCAAATTTCAGATCGCTAATCTTCAGTATGGAGAGTTTCGGCTCAATGGTAGTTCTGTAACTGAATTTACTCAGAACGATATTAATAACGGCAAAGTTACATTTATTCATAACCGTGGTGAAAATCCTCCATCCTTTGATGTTGTAGTTACTGATGGTTACAATTCAACTTCTTCTAAGTCTGTAAATATCAATTCTGGTATTAGCTTTAGTAATATTAACGATACTCCCCAACTATCTGGGTTAGCATCTCAAGTTACCTTATTAGAAAATACTCTCAACCAAGCTGCGGATACTATCTATAAAAACAGCACCATTACCCTTACTGATGATGATTCTTCTCAGTTTAATGGTGGGAATCTGACAGTTGCTTATAATGGTACTTCAGAAGTTACAGACAAACTTGCTATTGGCAGTAATGCTAATATCAGCCTTAGTGGTAATACTGTTAAGTATAACGGCACAGATATTGGTACGATTGATGGCACAAAGAATGGTAGCAATGGTAAGGATTTAGTAGTTAATTTTATTAACACTAATGCTACTTTAGCAGCAGTAAAAGCTCTCATTGCCAGCCTCACCTATCAGACTACTTCTGATATACCCAAGGCTAGTCGCACCATTACTGTTACAGTCAATGATAATGGTAGCCCGAACGACCCCACACCCAAAACCAGCACCGCAGTTACTACAGAAATTAAGGTTACGGCTGAAAATGACTCACCGGTTAATAGTATTCCCCAACCGATAACTATTGACGAAGATACTCCCTTCACCTTTAGCAACAATCAAATCTTCCTGAGTGATCCTGATGCTGGTAATGTTTCTGTACAACTGAAGCTAACGGCTAACAATGGCACTCTCAAATTCAATGGCAATACTACGGGGTTAACCTTTTCTGATGATAACGGTACAGACGGCACTCTGCAATTAACAGGTAGTATTGCAGATATCAATAGCGCCTTAAATAGTCTGACCTTTACACCTAATCCTGACTTTAATGATAATTTGGGTAGTGCTTCCCTGAACATCCAAACGGATGACACAGGTATTAATCAAGGTATTGGTGGTAATTTAATTGATGGTAACGATACCATACAAATAAGTGTTACGCCAGTCAACGATGCACCTGTAAATACTGTTCCTAATTCTCAAGTTGTTAATGAAGACACAGAAATTAACATCACAGGTCTGAGTATTAAAGATGTTGATGTTAATGAAAAAGGTAGCAGTAATTTACAAGTTACCCTGGCTGTTACTAAAGGTTTACTCAAGCTCCAGAGTACAGCTGGCATTACCTTTGCTAATGGTAATAATAATGGCAATGCAGCAATTAGCTTTACAGGTACATTAGATGCAATTAATGCCGTTTTAGCAGCAGGTGTAATTTATCAGGGTAGTCAAGATTTTAACGGTAATGACATCCTAACTATTACTACCAATGACCTTGGTAATACTGGTAAAAGCACCCCATTGCAAGATGTTGATACAGTCGCCATTACTGTTAATGCAGTCAATGATACACCAGTAAATACTTTTCCTAACGCTCAACAAGCAGTTGATGAAGATACCAAATTAATCTTTAATGCTGCTAACAATAATAGGATTAGTATTAGTGATGTTGACTTTGAGCCTAATATCAACAACCAACCATTTATTAATCAAGTAAAAGTCACTCTTCAGGTTAGTAAAGGTACTCTCAAATTAGGTTCAATTCCCAATAACTTAGCAGTTGAAAAAAATGAAACTGCCACCGTAACTATCACGGGTGCAGTTGCAGATATTAACAATGCTTTAGATAATTTAAGTTATCAAGGTATTGTCAATTACAATGGCTTAGATACCCTGACCATTACTACTAATGATTTAGGTCATTCTGGTTCTGGTGGTATCAAAGAAAAGGTTGATACCGTTGCTATTAAAGTCAACCCAATCAACGATCCTCCTGTTAATGCAAATGTACCTACTCGTCAAACTATTGATGAAGATACAGAATTAGTCTTTAATGTATCAAACAATAATCTCATCAGTATTTCTGATATTGATGTTGATAATGAATTAAATTTTCAACCTGTTGATGAGGTACAAGTAACCCTTTCAGTTAATCGGGGTAAACTAACTCTAAGTACAACCACTAATTTAATAGTTGAAAAAAATCAAACTGCTACTGTAATTGTTAAGGGTAAGGTAGCAGATATTAACATCGCTTTGAATGGTCTGCGTTATTTAGGTAATGACAATTACAACGGTGATGATACTCTCAAGATAGAGATTAATGACTTAAATAATGGTTCTGTTTTGGGTGAAAAATTTGCAACTGCTGAAGTCCCAATTACAGTTAATGCAGTTAATGACATACCTGTCAACAACTTACCCACAACAGTAGAAGTTAACGAAGATGAAAATCTCATCTTTAATAGCATCAATGGTAATGCAATTAGTATTAAGGATGTTGATGTTCTTCCAGACATAAACATCCAACCTTTTATCGATCGGCAACTTGTTACTCTTACTGTTACCAAAGGTAAACTGACTCTAGGCTCAACTGCTAATTTATTAGAGCTTACAGGTAATGGTACTAATACAATTAGCTTCAAAGGTACAGTCGCAGATATTAACAAAGGGTTAGAAGGATTAAATTATTTAGCTAATGTCAACTATAACGGTGATGATACTCTTACCATTACCACCAATGATTTAGGTAATTCAGGTAAAGGAAAAGCACTACAAGATACAGATAGCATCGCTATTAAAGTTAAACCTGTCAATGATGCGCCTATCAATAGCGTACCCCAAGCCCAAGAGGTAGATGAAGACGAAAAATTATTCTTCAACAACAAAAATGCTAATGTCCTGAGTTTGAGTGATGTTGATGTTGATGAAGGTACAGGAGAAGTCAAAGTCACCCTTGCAGTTAACAACGGTACTTTAACTTTAGGTAAACAGGATGGATTAACCTTTGGTACTGGAGATGGTGTTGCAGATGCAACGATGACTTTCACAGGTAAAGTAGCAAATGTAAACCAAGCTCTGCAAGGGATGTTCTATCTTGGTAACAAAGATTTTCACGGTGCTGAAACCCTGACATTTACTACTGATGACCTAAGTAACTTTGGCAAGGTTACTCAAATTGATACGGATACCATTAACATCACTGTCATTCCCGATCCAGATGCTGATGGTATTAATAATCCCACTGAAATTAAAGTAGCAAAAGACCTCAAGCAATTATTTCCTACTAATGTTCTTATACAAAGTTTAAGTGACAGGGCAGGTAATAACGCTGATGTTGTTGCCTTATTCGGTATTAATCACACAACTCAACCGATTATTATTGCGATTAAGGATGAAGATCAAAAAGAATTAAGCGGTGAGAGCAAAAATCCGGGTTTAGTCATTCATCATGTTGAAACTGAAAACCTCAAGGAAACTATTAACGATCCCCTTGCTGCTTTTGATAGTAAGGATCTGAAAAAATCTGCATTAAAGGGTATAGCACCAATCCTCGATGTGCTTAATTTTGAGGTAAAACCAGAACCAGAATTCATAGATGTCGCATTACAAAAACAAATTGCTGACAAGCTGAAACAAAAACCAATCCGTATAGAAGTTAAGTTACCTGATAGTGAAACAGATACTGCTGTTAGTACAATTTTATTGCGTCGAGCTGATGGTACTTTAGTTGACTTCCGACGAAAGTTGAACCCACTGTTCGGTAAAATCGATGAGGAACTGCTTACTGGTGTGATACTTCAGGATCGTAACCTTAACGGTAAAGCAGACTGGGCAGTAATATCTTTACAAGATGGAGAATGGGGGGATTTAGACGATGCAGCTAACGGGACAATTTCTCAGTCTTTAGTAGCAGTAAACTGGAATTTAAGCACAAGTCGCTTAGAAGTTCGTTCGAGCCAAGATGGGTTAAACTTCTATGGAAACCGCAGCCACGTTCAGTTCACCCTCAACCGCTTCCGGGGGGACA
Organism: Calothrix sp. FACHB-168; assembly: GCF_963889195.1. Lineage (NCBI taxonomy): Bacteria > Bacillati > Cyanobacteriota > Cyanophyceae > Nostocales > Calotrichaceae > Calothrix > Calothrix sp. FACHB-168. Next base: position 14,447 of record NZ_CAWPNJ010000002.1, on the reverse strand, counting down.
ATGCTTCTGAAATTGGGATGGCGCGTGTCCGTTTTGGGAATGATGGGCAAATTGTTGAGGTAAATGGTAAAGTTGTCAATTCCCTTGATGAAGCTAAACAAGTGATTATTCAACGGGGAGAGACTCTGTTTAGCTCTTTGAAAGATAAACGCAATCCCAACTTTAGCGCTCAAAATTGCACTGTCGCCTTTGAACAAGGGGAACAAGCAGTTTTCTTTGTCATTCAAGGCGGTACAAAGGATGAATTGCTGTTCAATGGTTTAAATTCTAAACCCGTGCAGTTTTCTCTTTCCAGCCTGAATGGCGGAACCACAATTTTTCAAGCTAGTGGTGATGCAAGCGGACAAACTGCTAACTTCTCCTTAGCTGGGTTATTTGATATCAATGCTAAAATTCTCACTCCAGAGCAAGTAAAAGCCCAATTAGGAATACTTGCAGTCGATTCAAGTCAGTTTATAGTGAATAGGGCTAGCGAATTAATCGACCTCAATTCCTCTGCTGCATTTGATCATCAGCAAGTTACTTTAAAATTCTCCCTGCAGCGAGAAGCCACAAATAACAACTCCGTTTATTTCTACCGTGTTGATGATACTCAAGGCTCAATTAAAGACACACTTACTGGTATGTTAATTGACCCAACATCTCAACTTAGTGCTGAACAGCAAAAGCGTTATTTACAATTAGCAACTAGCGATCGCTTAGTTCAAGGTGTTCAATTTCAAACTGGTAATTTCACTAATACTGAGGCTTCTGTGACCCTGAATGGCGGTGCGTACTATTTGCCGTTCATGGTTGCTAATGGCACTTTATCAGACATTGGTAACGATTTTAGCCGTGTCTTGACATCGTATATGAGTATAAACAGCGATCGCGTCGATCATGTACGCAGTTTAGGTAATGGGATGTTTGGCTTTGAGGACATAATTGGCGGTGGCGATTTTGACTACAACGACATGATTCTCTCTATTACCCAAGTCCAAGTCGTTTAGGAGTTATACCAACAGATTAGTGAAAAGTAAAAAGTAAAAATTACTGATTACTTTTCACTGATTATTAATTTTTAATTTTGCTAGGTTAGGGTCGGTTTATGGTCAATTTTCTTGCTTAATCTGCTTATACAAATTTACTAATATCATGAAACCAATCCCAATTCTGACACCCTGGCAAAATATGGATATCTTAATTTTAAATTTTGAATTGGTATGACTACTTCCATTAATCAAAAAGAATGCGAATACCAACCATTAATAATACTCAATTTTCTATTCTATAAAGGTAAATAAGAATAAGATGTTTAACGATAATTTTCCTAATGAATCAACTCCTTTTGTTCCCGTTAGCGATTTGAATCATAATCTTAATTCTTATGGTTTAGACCTCAATCAGCCCCTTAGCCAATCCATTCCTTACCTAAATATAGAATTAGCACCAAAATGGGATATCAAAGCGTCGTTATTTGATTATAACTTGGCTCAAAATTCGGTTTTATATCCTGACAGCAATAAGCAGATTATCACTGGATTAGAAACCACTAGCTATCCAGATAGTTTATTGAATCCTGGAGTCAAAGAGATAGCTTTTGTTGATAGCAAATTAGATAATTATCAAAGTTTAATTACGGGTTTATCTGAGCAATCTCAGGTATTTATATTAGATAGCAATCGTAATGAAATTCAACAAATAAGTCAAGTTTTAGGCAATTATCAAAACCTTGATGCCGTACATTTATTTAGTCACGGTTTTGCGGGTGGAGTACAGTTAGGTAATACTATTTTAAATTTAGGCAACTTAAATAATTATAGTAATGATTTTAGTATTTGGGGACAATCTTTAATTCCTACAGGTGATTTTTTATTATATGGTTGTCATGTCGCTGAAGGTATTCAAGGGCAAAACTTTGTCCAGCAGTTAAGTCAATTAACAAGTGCTGATATTGCTGCTTCTACCAATTTAACAGGTAACAATAATTTAGGGGGTGATTGGCAGTTAGAATATCAAACTAGCAATATAGAAACAAGGAGTTTTCATGATATTAATTATCGTCATGTTTTAGGTGATATTTCCTTGACTAATGGTGAGTTAGTTTTACAGGAAGGTACTTATGACGTTGAAAATGTTTATGTTTCTGTTAACGGTAGCAATCAACTTGTAATTAAAGATACTGAAGAACAAATTAAAATAAATGGTAGTGGTATAACACAAGTTGATAATAATACCGTCACAGTTGATATTAACTCCATTAACAAATTTAAAATTACTACAGATAAAGATCCCTTAGATGGCGATCGCATTAACATTGACTTGAGTGGTTTAACTACTCCCCATAAATTTGATTTAGAAATTAAAGGCGATCGCTATGATGATGCTGTCACCTTTACGGGTAATGCTTCTACCTTTGGTGGTCAAATTGATATTGATATTAGAGAGATATATTTAAATGAAGGTGTAGTCTTTTCGACTCGTCAAACTAACGGTAATTCAGGGAATATTACCCTAAAAGGTAAAGAAATTTATATTAAAGATAATGCGCAATTATTAGCAGATGTCTCTAGTGGTAGTTATCAAGCCGGAGATATTAATATTGAAGCGACTAAATTCTGGATTCCTAGCAGCGATCCGTCGGCATTTTTAACTGATTTAGGTTTATTTGGTAGTTTTGATGATTCCCGGATTATTGTGGGAAAAACCACAATTTTTAAAGCTAAAAATATTAATTTTACTACCGATACAGGTGGCACAACTGAACAGGCAAATTTAGTTCAGGAATTTACAGCATCAGGGCTGAGAACTTTAGTAGATTTGATTGTCGGTATCCCTGTAATGCTCAAAGTCAAAAAAGCCGAATCCATTATCAATATTGGTGATAACTCCCAAATTATTGGTAGCGGCAATATAAATTTAGAATCCTATGCTAATGCAGATATTGATATTGCCGTAGTAGGAGGAGATTCTGAATCGGATCTTGGCCTTTCTAATGATTCATTTTTGAAAAAATTTAGTTTTGGGTTAGGTATTGGTATTACGAAAGCTGAAACTACTATCGGTGGAAATGTAATTATTAATGCTAATAAAAATGTTAGCATTTTATCTGATGCTTTTACTAATTCAAGTGTAGATAGTCGCACTAGCCAAAACTTAGGAATTAAACCTACAAGTAAAGATAATAAAGCACTAGCATTTGGTATTTCTTACTCAGAAGCTAACTCCTACGCCAATGTTGCTCAAGGTGCAATAATTACTGCTGGCGGTAATGCCAACGTTTTAGCCATAGGTGAAAATTACAATAAATCAGCAGGAAAAGCTTATGTTTATCAAGATGGAACAGCAGGTATAGCATTAGGCTTAGAAATTTCTGCATCTGATATTAGAACCGAAGTAAATGGCACAATTAACGCTGGCGGTGCTACAGAAGATATTATTGTAAATTTAGATGATAATAATCTGATTAATAATGTTACTAGCAAAATTGAATTAATCGCACCTCACAACTTTAAAAGTGGAGATGCAGTAGTTTATAAAAATGGAGATGCCGATGGTAAAATTGGTGGCAATGATTCCATCGGTGGCTTAATTCATAAACAAGTTTACTATGTAATTGTTGATAGTCCTAATCAAATTAGATTAGCAGAATCTAGAGCGAAAGCATTAGCTAAACAGGCTATAGCTATTGACAAAGATGATAAAACAGGAACAGGACATCATCTCCATGCTTTAAAAGGTTTGGGAACTATAGGAATAGGGGTAAAATCTTATTTAGAAAGTAGAGATATTGTCCAAGCTGATTCAGGTATTTTTAACAATACAGCCCTTAATAAAATAATTAACTTTGATAGTTCTGCTATCTCTTCAGGAGTAAGAACCACTATAGGTGATAAATTAAAAAATACCAGTGAAGCTCAAGCTGCCCAAAATCAAAAAGATTTAGATGGCAAAGTTAAAGCAGGCGATAAAGTACAAAAACCAACAACAACTCAAAAACTCAGTCAAAAAGCTTTTCCTGGAACAGATAGTAATAGCACAGGTGAAAGTTCAAAATGGGGATTGGCAGGTTCTTTAGCAGTAACTATTGCTAATCATGATGTAACTACTAAAATTGGTGCAACGGCAAAATTAGCATCTCAACAAGATTTAGAAGTTAATAGTTTCCATCAATCTATTACTCAAATTGAAGCAATTACTGACTTACAAAAAGCTTCTGCAGGAGTAGAAGGCCCGTCTAAAGAAACTGCCATTAGTGCTGCTGTTAGTGCAGGTTTTTATGATAGTGATGTGAAAACCGAAATAGCAGATGGTGCTAAACTGGATGCTAGTAGAAATTTAAACATTCAATCAGAAATAGTTTATCCTTTCGCTTGGGAAAATGCAGATTTAACAGATATTAGTGTTGCTAGCAGTGCATCAGAATTATCACAATGGTGGGATAATTTCATTACTCGCAAAGAAAACGTATTAGACAGTATTGATTCTACAATCAGCGTCCAATATCCCCATAAAGCTAAACCCTGGAGTTCCTGGACAAAAAGTGCTTCTCAAGCCGAACAAAAAGGATTTTCTGGTTCAATTAATGTTTTAAGTTTTAATAATACTAATCAAACGATAGTTGGCTCTGGGGTAGAAATTAACCAAAACCAGGCATATCGTCACCTAAATCAAGCTGTAAATATTCAAGCCAAAACAGATATTACCTTAATCAATATCACTGGCGATCCCCTCAGTTTAACCAAATCTATAGGCGGAAAAGGCGTTGGCGGTTCAGTCTTTTTCTTATTAGCAGATAATACCACCGAAGCAATTGTCAAAGATGGGGCAAAAATTCACACAGGCTCTAATCAAAAATTTAGCCTCAAAGCCAATACGGATGTTTTCAGTACAGTAATGGCAATCTCCGGTGGTGCAGCCGAAGAATTTGGGATTGCGGGAACAGTAGTAGTAAATCTGCAATATAACCGTACTATTGCTCAATTAGGTAGTGGGGCAATTGTGACTGGTGGTGGGCTAGATATTATTGCTCAAGACGATACAGATCACTGGAATTTTGTCGGTGGCATAATTAGAGGTAATAACACTGGCATTGGTATGTCTGTTGGTGTGCATAATATTGGTCGAGAAGTACAGGCTTTAATTGGTAATAGTAGCGATTTAGCTCCTGGTAGTAATACCAATATTGATGTTAATGGTGATATTAATGTCAAGGCTTTATCAGAAGGGAATATTTATACCCTGTCTTTAGCTGCTGCGGTAATTACACAACCCACTCCACAAAAGCCTAGTCCGGGCCCGACTCCCGATGCTACCCCCGGAATGTCTGCTTCAGATCCTAGTGCAGAGGTTGATGACCCGATTGATATTAACCTGATCAAAAAATCAACGGAAACAGGTAGCCCCACAGACGGGATTGAAAAACGCCCCGAAACCCCAGAAGCTGCACCAAAAGGTACTGGGGGCGGTGAGAATGTGGCTAATGATCAGGGAAAACAAGGTAAGTCAGGGATTGGTATTTCTGGAGATGTATCAATTCATTTGGTTAACGATAAGGTCTTAGCTTACGTTAATGATAGTGGACAAATAAAAACTCTGGGTAATATCTCGATTACAGCCAATAATGATACTGATTTATATACAATTTCTGGTTCGGCTTCCTTTGTCAATAAACCAAATGCTTCTTCTACAGGAATTGCTGGTTCTGTAGCAGTCAATCTGATTTCTGGCGATACTAAAGCCTATATTGCCGGAAAAAACACGACCACAGGTAAGCAACTTTCCTTGTCGGCTAATTCCCTGAGTTTGGAAGCAACTCGCACTGGTGATATTTTCTCAATTTCGGCGGGAGGTTCAGGTGCTTTAGGCTCAAAAGGAATTGCGATCGCGGGTTCAGTGTCAGTAAACAATATTACTAATACCACCGAAAGCTACATTGATGGGGGTGTATTAGTTTTACTCACCGATTTGTTAATTAAAGCTAAGGATGAGTCAGATATTTTTGCGATCGCAGGTGCTGTAGCTTTTGGTGGTAGGGCTGGAGTCGGTGCGGCAATTGGCGTAAATATTATTAACAACGATACCAAAGCGACTCTAAAAAATTCTAGCCTCAATTACACTGGCAAACTTGATATCAGTGCTGAAAATAACACTGAAATTCAGGCTTTAAGTGGGGCGATTGGTGCTTCTAGTGGTAATTTAGGCGGCGCAGGCACTGTTTCTGTCAATATCATTAATGGTGAGACTACTGCATCTATCAGTAATATTAATAGTCAGCAAGCACTCAGCGTAATTAATCTCAAAGCTAATAATCATGCCAAAATTCAATCTTTATCTGGTGCGGTAGGTGCATCTAAAGGTATGGGTTTTGGTGCGGCTATTGCCTATAACGGCATTAATGACAGTACTAGCGCTTATATTACAGGTTCAAACCTAGCGACTAATAGTAGCTTAACAATTGCTACTAACTCTAATCGCACCATTCAAACTATATCTTTAGGACTTGCAGGTGGTAAAGATTTAGGTTTAGCTGGCTCGGTATCCGTTAATATCATTGATGGCTCTTTAGCAGCTTATATTGCTGATTCTACCGTGACAGCCAACGGTAAAGTAGAAGTAACGGCGATCGCTAGTGATGATATAGAAGCTCTCGCAGGTGCTGTAGGCATATCTTTAGGTAATGGTGGAGTTGGCGCAGGTATTAGTATTAATCAAATTAGTAATGGCAATCGCGCTTATATTACTGGTTCTACCATTACCTCTCAAAATGACCTGTCTTTAAAAGCACAAACCAGTTCCGAAATTTCCACTATTAGCATAGGTGCTGCCGGAGGTAAAACCTTTGCTCTCGGCGGTTCTATTGCTGTCAACACCATTAAAAACATCAGTAAAGCTAGTATAGAAGCTAACTCTAATATTCAGGCTGCCAAGGTTAATCTTACAGGTAAAGATAACTCGACGATTGAATCTTTAGCTGGTGCAGTGGGTTTATCTACAGGTTCAGCCGCGATCGCCGCTTCGGTTGCGGTCAATTATATTAGTAATGAAGCTCAGGCATATATTGATCGCAGTACAGTTAAAGCTACAAGCAACGTTGGGTTGACTGCTGATGCTGCTGCTACGATTAAATCTCTATCTGCTAGTGGTGCAGTGACAGCAGGCTCGGCGGCGGTGTCTGGCTCTTTTTCTATTAACATTATTGGTGGTGCTACTAAAGCTTACATCGCCAATGGTGCAAATGTTACAGGCACAGGTATAAGTTTATCTGCCAATAATGACTCAAAAATTCAATCTCTAGCTGGTAACGTAGCTGGAGCAGGTACAGGCGCAGTCGGCATTTCCTTAGCCGTCAACGATTTAGATAATGGTATTTCTGCTTACATTAATAACAGTAATGTCACTGCCACTAATAATCAAATTAGTTTAAGTGCTACCTCAACAGGTGATATTGCATCAGCGTCCGTAGGCGGTGCCGGAGCAGGAACTTTTGCTGTTGGTGGTTCAGTGTCGATTAATAATATTGATACCGCTACTAAAGCCTATATTGCCAATAATAGCCAGGTTAATGCTGCTCAATTAATTAGTATTAAAGCCAATGATGACTCAAAAATCTCATCTATTGCTGGTCAAGTCGCAGTCGGGGGAACTGCTGGCGTAGGTGCTTCGGTTTCCACTAATTATATCAGTAATGCGGTAAACGCCTATATCACTGGTTCTCAAGTAACCTCCGTGAATAACGGTTTGACAATTCAAGCCGATATTTCCCCCAAAGTTGAGAATATCACCGCAGGAGGCGCAGGAGCAGGAACTTTTGCTGTTGGTGGTTCTGTTACAGTTAATCATATTAGTACAAAAGTTCTAGCTTATATCGGTAATAATTCCACCATTCAAACTCAACAAAATATCAATATTTTAGCTACCAATAATGCCACTATTCGGTCTTTAGCCGGTCAAATTAGTGGCGCAGGAACAGCAGCTATTGGCGCTGCTGTAGCTATCAATAATTCTAGTGGTTTAACCTCTGCTTATATTGCCAACAGTAATGTTTCTACAGGGGGAGCAATTAAAGTTGCAGCCACAGGAACTAACACAATTGAAAGTTTATCGGCTGGTGCTTCTGTTTCTGGACAGGTGGCTTTAACTGGTTCAGTTTCAGTTAATAACATTACTGATACCATTACGGCTTATGCCATCAACGGTAGTCTTTCTGGTAATAGTCTAGAAATTTCTGCTCAAGATAACAGTAAAATTAAATCCCTAGCTGGACAACTCAGTGCTAGTTTAGGTGGTAGCGTTGGAGCAGCCGTAGCTTATAACAATATTGGTAATACCGTTAAAGCCTATAGCCAAGATGCAACCATTAATACTGTTGGTAATGTTCTCATCAATGCAAATAACCAAGGCACAATTGAAACAGTTGCTGTAGGTGGTTCTTTTGGACTATATGTTGGGTTAGCTGGTTCGGTTGCTGTCAATGAAATGACTAATACCACTTCTGCCTATATTCAAGGTGGTAATGTCACAGCTAGTGGTAGTGTTGGTGTTTTGGCTAATTCCATTAATAGCATGACAACTGGTGGTGGTGCGATCAGTGGCGGTTTCGCTGGTGTGGGTGCAACCGTAGTTGTTAATAACCTCAACAACAGTACCCAAGCTTATCTTATTGCTGCTAATGTTAAGTCCTTGGGTAATAATAGTTTGACTGTACCTTTAGCTGATGGTAGTGGTAATACTCAGGTAATGTCCGGTTTAGCTGTAATTGCTACCAGCAAAGAAAATCTAAATACCACAATTGGGACTGTATCCGCAGGTGTACTCGGTTTAGCCGGAAGTATTGCCGTTAATTCCTTTAGTGATACTACCCAAGCTTATATTAATGACGGTAACATTAACAAAAATAACACGGGTGCAAATAGTCAACAAAGCGTTTTAGTTAAGGCTGCTAATGATAGTAATGTTGATATTAAGGCAGGTGCAGGTGCTTTTGGCGGTGCTGGAGTTGGTGCTACCATTGATGTCACAACTGTAAAAAATGGTACTTTTGCCTATATTAATAAAGCCACAGTCAACACCCTCAAAGATCTAGAAGTAGAAGCCAGAACCAAGAAAAATGTTAACTCCATAGTTGTAGCTGCTGCTGGTGGTGTTGGACTAGGAATATCCGGTGCAATTTCTATTGTTAATGTGAGCGCGGGAATGTCAAGTGATGCCAATAAAGCCGCAAATAATACTAAATCTATAGTAGATGCTCGTTTAGTGGAAATGGACGGCATGGGTAAAGATAGTTCAGGTAATAGTAATATTAATACCAAGAAAGATATTACTAATGTCCTGTCTACTACCCCGACTGGTATTCAAGGAACAACTGCTTTCATCGGTGGCACAATTAATGCAGGTGGCAATATTTATGTTTATAGCGATGAAACAACTAAACTGGGTGTGATTGCTGGTGCTGTAGCTTATGGTGGTTTCTTGGGTGCAGGTGGTTCTGTAGGTATTGCTAATGTCACTCATAATACCTCAGCTTACGTTGACGCTATTGCGGTTTTAAGTGCAGGTGGTAATATTGGTGTTCAAGCAAATGGTTTAATCGATCAAAACAAAGTCCAGGCGATCGCAGGTACTGCTGGTTTAGTTGGTTTAGGTGCAGCAGTTGCTTATCTCACTTCCCACAATAATACTAATGCTTACATTGGTGCAGGGACAACTATTAACCAAGCTAATAATCTAAATGTGCTGGCTGGTTCATCTTCTAATTCGCAAACAGAAGGTTGGGGTGCTTCTGCTGGTGCTGTTGCTGGGGGAGTAGTGATTGCTAATACGGAAGAAACTGGTACAACTCAAGCTTATCTCGGTAATAATGTCAAGATTCAAAATACGAATAACTTAACTGTTAATGCTACCGCTAAGGAAGTTGTATCGGCGATCGCGCAAGCAGCTAGTGGTGGTATTGTTTCTGGTAATGGTTCAGTACCACAAGCAAATATTTCACCAACCGTTAAAGCTTATATTGGTGATAGTAGCAAGATTCAAGTTAACAATGATGTTCAAGTGATTTCTGATGCTACCGTTGATGGTGATGCAGAAGCTAAAGGTGTCAGCATTAGTGCATTCGCTGTAGGTGTTTCTCTGGCTAAAGTTAATGCGAAACCGAATATAGATACATACATTGGTGCAGATGTTAACCTCAATGCTAATAATGTCACCGTTAAAAGTTTACTAGGCAAACCCTTAAGTTCTGGGGATAATGCTTTTAATCCTGCTAATACGGTTAATAATGGCTCAGATACAATTAATTTTGGTAAGGATCACGGTTTCCAAACAGGTGAGACAGTAGTTTATCTCAATGGTGGTGGTACTGATATCAATGGTTTAACCAGTGGTTCGAGTTATCAAGTGATTAAAGTGGATAATCAAACTCTCAAATTAGGTAGTGAGTTTGACGCATCTAAAATTGATATCTCAGCCAATAAAATCACATTTAGTGGTAATCATGCTTTTACCAATGGACAAAAAGTTGTTTACGAAGCAGTAGGTGGTGCAGCTATTGGTGGTTTAACATCAGGCAATAGTTATTATGTTAAAGTCCTAGATAGCAAGACGATTAAATTAGTACCTGCTTGGCCTGATCCTTCCGTTACTCAAGGTGCAACCCTGGCAAATATTGCTGCTAATCAAATTACGATTAATAGTCATGGTTTTAGTAATGGCGATCTAGTCACCTATCAAACTCGATCGGCACAGGTGGCGATCGTTAATACTATTCCTAAGGATGCTCAAGGTAAGGATAGTATTTTCAACCTAGAGGCTGATCTTACGAGTAGTGATACCTTTAATTCAGCTAAACACGGTTTTGATAATGGTGAAGAGATTGTTTACAGTACCACAGGCACAGCCATAGGTGGTTTAACCAGTGGACAAAAATATTTTGTCATTAAAGTAGATGACAATCACTTTAAACTCTCAGCTACTAAGAATGGTACTGCTATCAATCTTACCAGCGCGGCTAAAGGTAGTTTCCACAGTATTACCGCACTTAATGTTACCGGTTTAGAAACTGGAAAACCCTATTATGTAGTTGGTGCGACTGCGAATAGTTTCCAACTAAGTGCAACTAAAGCAGGAGTCGCTTTAACCCTTGCTACAACTGGGTTAACGGGAACTGGTACAAATCACCTCTTTAGTAAAGATAGCGCTATTGACTTAACCAGTGCTTCTAGTGGACAACATAACCTCCATTTTGATTTAGATAATAGCACTGCCACCGGAGATAAACATTCCTTCTCTACTGGTGCGGTTGCTACTGTACCCAGTCAAGGGGATAATCAGTTTTCCGTTTATGCTCAAGCTTCCGCAAGTGCTTTATTTGGTGGTACAGGTACAAAAGCAACCCTGAATATTACCCCAACGATGAATACCTATGTAGGCGATCGCACTTCGATTACAGCAAAGGGTAATGTTGCAGTCACAGGTTTAGCTAGTGTATCACTGACAGGTGGTACAGATGCAAGTATCGGTGGCGCGATCGCTGATGGTGCTTCAGAAATTAATGTCACGATCGACAAAACTCATAACACCTATATTGGTACTTCTGTCAAGATTAAAGCTGATGGTAATATTCAGGTAACTAGCCAATCAGATCAAAATCTCACTATTAAGAGTTACGGTGGTGCCGGATCGGCTATTACCTTTGCTGATTCTGAAGCCCATGCTAATATTACTCACAATACGACAACTAACATTAAAGATAATGCTGAACTTATTTCTAACGATACGCTGTTAGTAGGTTCATCTAGCAATACTGATACTAATGTTAAAGCAGCAGCCGATGGTGCTGGTATCTATGCGGATGCAGATGCAGATAGTAGTATCAAATTTGATGGTAGTAATACTACTAATGTTAATGCTAATGTTCGTCTAGAAGGTCGTCATTTAAACGTTACAGCTATTGTTGATACTTTTAAAGTTGAATCTCGCGCTGAATCTGAAGGTGCTGGTTTAATTGGTAATATTGATGCCCATGCTAAGGTAAATCTTACTGGATCTGATGCCGTCGTTAATATCGCTACAGGCGCTTATCTCAAGGGTGATGAAGTCAACCTCAATGCTGAGTATAAAAATGTAGTGAGTCGGGCGATCGCTGAAGCAGATTGTGATGGTTTAGGTGGTGATACCGATTCTGATGCTACTAACATTATGCCTCTAGTTGCTAAGATTCAAACAGAGGTTGACTCCACCATTGAAGCAACTATTCTCAACATTGAAAGTGATTTTGAAAGCTTCAATAAAACCACTAAAGCCCATAGCGATTTAGCTTGGGAATTAGATTTAGGCTTATTTACAATTACAATGGACTTTGGTGATGAAGAAGAAGACGAAAAATATAAACCGAAACCTTGGATTAATTTTAATTCTACTGTCATCATCAACCGACATGATGTTAATCCTATAATCGTTATTGATCCTAACGGTAATATTATTCAGCAAAGCAACAATATAACTGCTAATATCACTGCTACAGAAGTGATTGTTGATGATGTGGAAAACATCAAAGTTGGGGGAATAAACTTTATTATTCCTAAACGTACAGATAAAATGTTTGATAACGGTGAGTTTACTGACAACGGTAAATATTCAGTCAATAATCCTGCTTACGATACAGTTCAAATTATCAATAATTCTAGTAAAGACTTAGTTATCAATGATATCTCAGTAATTAATATTGTCGGATTACCTGAGATTAAATACGATCAAGTCAACGTCAAAAATAAAAATATTGCTACTACCAATATTCCGCCAGCAGATCCTTTACCCGTTAACCCCACTGTTGTCACCATTGAAAATAATGGTAATTCTAACTTGGTTCTCCAAGGTATAATAGATAGTCCTCACGATCGCACTGATTTAATTAGTACAGGTGGTATTATTGGTAGAGATGGACATAAAATTATTACCCGTGATTTAAGTCTTACTGCTCTTAACGGTAGTATTGGTACAGATAGCCAAAGAATTATTGCTCAACTGAATCAAGAGTATCATCCGATTACTGATAATGTACCATCTAGTAAGATTAATCTACAAATAGAAGCAAAAAATTCCGTTTTCCTCGATTTAACGGCAAAACAGTTAGATAGCAATCCTGTAACTGTTAATGTGGCGAAGATGACTGCGACTACAGGTGATATTAATTTGCTAATTAATCAAACTACTGATAGCACCAATACACCAGTTGCTGCACTTTACGAATTTACCAAGATTATTACCGGAAACAACATCATAATTAATGCAGGTACAACTAGCACTAATCTTCAAGGTAATACTGATTTTGTTGGTAATACTTCTTTCTTAGATTATCAAAGTTTACTCGATATTGATGGTAATACAGGCAATATTAAGGGTACTCTTGATGTCGTCACAGGCGGTTATATTGAACTTACAGAAGTTGCTGGTGGTGTCAACCTCAAACAACTTGTAAGCGACAAGGATTATATTAAGCTAACGGTTAATGAAAGTTCTAATTTGGATGAAAACCTGCTCTTAATTGATAACGCTAACATTAGTGCAGCCAAAAATATCTCTTTCTTAGTTGGTGATAACTTCCAAATTAATACTACTGCTACAATCCTGTCAGGTCAAAAGGTATTAATTAAAGCAGATAACAACAATCAAGATAATAACGGTAGCTTAGTTAATATTTTCGGTGCGATTTATTCTCAAAGCACAGAACTTTACACCGAAAAAGATGCTGATATCTTTAATGTGCGGAGAATAGACAGTAAAACTTATCTCGGCTCAAAATCAGGCGATGATGTCATTAATGTTGGTAGTAAATATCCAACTATTGGCGGACTTCTAGATAACATTGATGCTACCCTAACCATCAGTGGTGGGATAGGTAAAGATATCTTAAATGTAGATGATTCTGGAGATAGCAAAGATAATATCGCCATTGTCACAGACAACGAAATTCGCGGCTTGGGAATGGGTGGCAAAATTAACTACGGTAGCTTTGAAAAACTCAATCTGCAAACAGGTGATGGTGCAGATAACGTCACTGTAGAAAGCACCCACAACGGTGAAACTAACCTGAATACTGCTGATGGTAATGACAACATTTATATCGAAAGTATTTACGGTAATACCACAGTTAGGTCTGCTCAAGGAGATGATAATATTACCGTCAGCAGTTCTCAACAATTATTGGATAATATCGCCAATACTTTAACCATCAGTGGTGGGATAGGCGGGGATATCTTGAATCTAGATGATTCTGGAGATAGCAAAGATAATATCGCCATTGTCACAGACAACGAAATTCGCGGCTTGGGAATGGGTGGGAAAATTAACTACGGTAGCTTTGAAAAACTCAATCTGCAAACAGGTGATGGTGCAGATAACGTCACTGTAGAAAGCACCCACAACGGTGAAACTAACCTAAATACTGCTGATGGTAATGACAACATTTATAT